>JBQCDM010000184.1:0-4174 GCA_051961235.1 Nucleicultricaceae bacterium (SeqCode) | reverse complement strand
GGCTCTGATCGAGGCTTCGAACTTTGCTTGTGCTGCTTCATTATTTCTGCTCTCAAGCAATTCTTGCGCTTGATGAAACAGGGCATGTGGAAAACCTGCACTAGCTGCCTCATCAATATAGGGCTTTGCTGCTCTTATTTTTCCTTGCTTAATCAGAAGTGCTGCTTCTCTTACGCGCGCACTGTTTCTCGTATACCAATCTTTGCTCCATAGCTGTTCGCGACGTGCTTGTTCTGGTGTTTTTCTTTCAACTTCAACAGGAGGTTCAGGATCGCTCACTGAAGCGTCTAGATCATCCCAGTCTAACTCTTCGGGGTTACTGCTAGAGCTTTGTGCTTCTGCGTGAAGATTAATGGCTGTTACGCTCTGCATATCAGAATCATCTTTGTAGCGCGATGTTGTTGACGCTTTCTTATTTATAGGGTCCTGAGGGGACGAAATACTAAGCCTTGAAGGTTCTGCCGACAAATGAAGGGATTGAAGATGCGCTTGGAGTTTCAACTTTTTAGCAAGAAGATTCGTTGGCTTTTGAGCAGAGGTGCTTGTTGCTGTGCTTGGAGCGGCTCCAACAAAATCATCATCCCAATTTTCTTCATCTAAATCTGCTGTCACAACGCTTGAACTTGCTGCGGCTGCATTGCTTGATCTTGCAATTGCGGTGTGTGGCATCTTGAGCGCAGGTTCAGAGGCTGGACAATCAAAATCATCGTCCCAGTTTTCTTCAGTATTTGATGCCAATACAGGATTTTGAAGACTAGCACTTAGAAGTGCCGCCGTACTTAATAAAATTGCAAAAGATAATTTCATAGATCCCCCACCAATAAATATGCAATGCTTTATATGCTATTCATGTGGTAATTCTATATAAAATTTCAATAGCTTATATGAATTTTTTACATAATTCTTATAGCACGCGCATTTCAACGCGCAGAGAAAAGGTTTAGAAAAATTAAAGAGAAATACCTTGCAAGTTAGCGAGGTTCATTTTAAGTTCAGAACAATCAAATAGTCGGGGTCATAGCTCAGTTGGGAGAGCGCTACAATGGCATTGTAGAGGTCGGGGGTTCGATTCCCCCTGGCTCCACCAAAATCTTAATCTATTTTCCTTGATAAATCTTTGTGAGTTCTGCAAAAAGGGCAAGCGCTTCTTCGCGTGGGCGTTGGAAGCAATTGCGTCCAATGATGGATCCATTGCCGCCTGCATCACGGATGGCTTGTGCTTCGGCATAAACACTGTTGGGGTCTTTTGTTTCTCCACCTGAGAATACCACAAGACGACGCCCATTAAAGCAACAACGCCTTACATGCTCAACACGTTTTGTCAGCGTTGAAAAGTCATATTTACCCATTTTGTAAGCCGCATCAGATTCCATATATTCCACATGTTCTGTTGGCAGTTTGACTTTCACAATGTTAGCACCCATGAGGCATGCCATGTGCGCACCGTAGGAAATAGCATCAATGCTTGTCTCTCCGGCTTTGGACATATTCCCTCGCGCATAAGACCATATAACAACAGCAAGACCACAGGCTTTTGCTTCTTCTGCAAGAGCTCTAATTTCCTCATACATCTCATAAGTGTGGTCGGATCCGGGATATACTGTAAAACCGATCGCTGAACAACCAAGGCGCAAGGCGTCACTAATACTTGCGGTGATGGCTTGATCTGCTTCAAGCGGTTGCTTTGCAAAACGTGTCATGGAGTTGCCGCTATTCATCTTTAGAATAAGGGGCATTTGTCCGGCAAACGTATCGGCGCCAGCCTCAAGTAGCCCTAAGGGAGCAGCAAAGGCTGACACACCCGCATCGATGGCAAGACTAAAGAAATAGTGTGGATCATAGGCCTCTGGGTTCATGGCAAAACTGCGATCAGGTCCGTGTTCAAAACCTTGATCGACGGGGAAAATAATCATGCGTCCTGTGTTAGCGAGATGACCATGTGTGAGAAGTCGCGCTAAATTATTTTTGACGCCTGGATTTTCAGTTTCATAATTGGAGAGAATTGTTTTGACCTGTTCCGAGAGTTTCATGACTCATTCCTTTACGTATGCAGAGTTTATCGCAAACAGCCAGATTCGCGATGAGATGAGAGGGAAGCGTTATCGGTTGTTGTGCGTGGAAAAGTGGTCGGAGTGGCGGGATTTGAACCCACGGCCCCCACACCCCCAGCGTGGTGCGCTACCAGGCTGCGCTACACTCCGATGCCCGGACTATATCAGCATTTTCTAACAAAACAAGGGGGAATTCACACATTTCAGTAACATCTTGCACGGAAAAGCTTAAGGCTAGTTGCGGATAAGCGTAGGAGCTTTAAGATTTAAGAGGCGATATTTTTCATATCCATGTTTTCAAGCAGGCTAAGCGCTTTATCCATATAGGCTTTTTTCTGGCTTTCTTCTTTTGGCTTTCCCATCATAAGCGACTCAGCCTCAAGGATGGTCTCAGCAATCAACTTTTTCTTGATTTCCTCAGTAATTTGAACTTCAAGGCGAGAGATCTTTTGCTCTAATATGCGCTCTTGGTTTTCCATAAAGTGCAATGCCTTTTGTTTGGCATCTTTTTTTATGTTTTCTGCTTCGGCAACGGCGTATTCAATGATTTGTTGTGCCTGCTTGTCCGCATCATCAAAGAGACGCTTTTGCTCATTTAAGAATACTTCGGCCTCATGACGGAGCGTCTCAGCTTGGAGTAGTGTGTCTTTAATGTGTGCTGCACGCTGATCAAGAATATGGAGGAGGGAGGTCCAAATTTTCTTACCCAACAATCCAAAAAAAGACACAAATGCAAGAAAAACCCAAAATTCAGGGCTGATCAAAAAATCAGGAATGTTCATGATATTTCCTTCATTTTTCTGTTTCTGACTGGTGTTGTGTTCGTCTGTTCAAGGATATTTTTTACAATATCTTTTGAGAGAACGTGTGCTTGTTGTTTTGAATCCTGAATTAGCTCATCACGCCGCTTTAACGTTCGCGCTTCAGCTTGTCTATAATTATTGCGTGACATAGACATGACTTCATTTTTCATATGTTCTGTATGGGTGAGCGCTTCTTTAGAGGCACGCTCGAGCAGCTTGCGTGCTGATTCTCTTGAGGATTTTAATTTTTCCTCAATCTGAGCTTGAAGGAGGTGTGCCTCATGCGTCATATCGTGGGCATGATTTTTTTTGCCCTCGGTTTCAGACCAACGCTCTTCTAGAATATTCCTCATTTTTTTCATGGTCACTTTTGAAGTGTACGTATAGACAATAAAAAAACAAACAAATAACCAGAATATCTGTGATGGAAACGTGTTTATATCAAATTGAGGCATATTTCACCTTCGAAGATCCTTAAAAGAATCGATGATCAGAAAACTTATAGAGGCCTTAAGCCTTCAAATTTTTATTTAAAGAGCACGATCATTGCAACAAGAAGCGCAAATAAAGCAATGGCTTCTGTGAATGCAGCACCAATATAAGCTGGTGTCATTAACTCTTTTTTAGCAGAGGGGTTGCGTGCAATACCATTGAGAAGGCTAGAAAAAATATTTCCAATACCAATGCCAACGCCTAAGAAACCAAATACGGCAAGGCCGGCTGCGATAAATTTCGCTGATTCTACATCCATGTTATTCCCTGTCCTTTCTTAAATCTACAAAACTGTTTTACACTTTTTCTTAGTGTAGGTGAAGAGCATCATTTAAATAGATGCATGATAAAACCGCAAATACATAGGCTTGAAGAGCTGCTATGAAAATTTCAAATCCTGTAAAAAATACGTTTAAAATAAATGGAAATATGCCAGCAAGCCCGAACATAAAAGTAAAGGCGCCAAAAAGCTTCAGGAGAATATGTCCTGCCATCATGTTTGCAAAAAGACGAATGGCTAATGTGAAAGGTCGCACAGCATAGGAAATCAGTTCAATCAGCACCAGAAGAGGCGCAATGACAATGGGGATTCCTTCGGGTAAGAAAAATCGAAAGAAATGCCAGCCATGGCGAACGAATCCAACAATGGTAACAAAAATAAAGATAAAAAACGCAAGAGATAGTGTCACAACAAAATGGCTTGTCACGGTGAAACTATAAGGGATCATGCCAAGCAGATTTGCCATTAAGATAAACATAAACAAAGAAAAAATCAGCGGGAAAAATCGAAGTCCGTCATCACCTGCATTTTCGCGCATCATGGTGACC
>JBQCDM010000183.1:0-21633 GCA_051961235.1 Nucleicultricaceae bacterium (SeqCode) | reverse complement strand
CTCATGACGTCTATAGGATTTATTTTTAAGAGATTCGGGTAACGCTTCAAAGGATGACCATGTGATGTGATACAAGTCCGAAGAAGGAAGCCAAAGGCTCGGGTTTTTGGTCTTTTTTTGCTTTGCTTTGGCCAATTCTTCAAATGCAATGCGACGTGCTCCTAGATCAATAAATTGCTTGAGCAGAGAAAGATCGTTTAATGACGCATCCGGAAAAGTATAGGCTAATGATTCATTTAAAAATAACTCATAATTCCAGGGCTTATTTTCGATCGGTAAATACGTTGAATTTGCATTATAGTTTAGGCGAATTTCTCGAATGCTAAATGCTGGAATGCCTTTGTATAAAATACCTGCAACAAGGATGACAAGGAAACTCAAAGCAACAGCACATGACGCAATCGAATAGAGACGAAACCGCTTATCGGCCCTATAACGTTTTTTGGTAAGTGATTGACGTGTTTTATAGTCCATACTTTTTTCTATGCTTTTTGACAGCCACAATTGAGATAAGATTCAATACTAGTGTAATTACAAACAGTGTAAAGCCTAGAGCAAATGATGCCAATGTTTTTGGATTATCAAATTCCTGATCCCCCGTTAATAAATGTACGATTTGAACAGTTACTGTTGTTACAGAATCAAGAGGATTAAGGGTGAGGCGAGCACTGAGGCCTGCTGCCATCAAAACGAGCATGGTCTCACCAATAGCACGCGCAAGAGCTAACAAAATGGAGGCCATAATATTAGGAAGGGCAGCGGGCAATACAATATGCCTGAGGGTTTCGGCATACGTAGCGCCAAGTGCCAGTGAATTCTCGCGAAAGGACTGTGGTACGGCATTCAACGCATCATCAGAAAGAGATGAAATGAAGGGAATAATCATAAATCCCATGACGATACCGGCACCAAGAGCGCTCTCAGATGAAATACTCATGTGCGTCCATTCACTGAGGGTGCGCAACAATGGCGCCACCGCAATAATCGCAAAAAAGCCATAAACAATGGTTGGAATACCAGCAAGCACCTCAATTAAAGGCTTTAAAGTAAGCCGGAGCTTGGGGTGGGCATACTCAGATGTGAAAAGAGCAATAAAGAGTCCTGTGGGCACCGCAATAATAAGGGCAATGCAAGTAATAAGAAGCGTTCCAGTAAGAAGGGGAATCAGTCCAAAATGTAAATGGGTTGATTGAAGATTTTCTTGAAAGAGGGGGATTTCAGGATTCCATTCAGTGCCCAACAGAAAATCAAAGAATGGCACGATCTCAAAGAAATGAATGGTTTCAAAAATGAGACTTAAGAGGATAGATGTCGTGACCAAGACCACAAAAAACGAACTTAGAAAAATAATGATACGCATGAAACGTTCGAGGCGTTGCCTGATCGGGGTCGCACGTTTTAAACGCATAGAGGCAATAAGCGTGACAGCAAAGCTGAAGAGAGACACCATAAGCCAATCTGTTTTTGCAAAAATACCGAGCTTAGAGCCGATGAAAAATAGCACGATGATAAGCGTGAAGCTCATCAAGAAAACAGAAAAATGGTAGAGAGCGTAATGATGTGGGGAAAAACGATTCACCGCACCTTCCCCGCGGATAAAGGCATATGTTCTAAAAAAACCAAGCAGGTAGGACAAGAAACACAAAGTCACAACAATATAAGTGCTGGTTGAGTTCATGCGCAGATTTTCCCTAAAGGCTTTTGTCTATATAAGAGATCTAAAACCTTCTTGTTCATTATTCTTACCCCCTAACACCATCTGTTAGAAAGCTCAAGAGTTTCTCTCTTTCTTCGAGAAATTTACTCGAAGGTAGTGGAATAAGGCCATAATTTTTTAAATATCCCCTGAGCCCTGAAATGGCTTCAGAAAAGAAAAATCCCAAGAAATCAGAGAGATCGGTTGTCGTCTTGAGATTTTCACCTTTTACATAAATATAAAGTGAGCGAGACAAGGGATAGGTACCGTCTGTGATTGTCTCAAAAGTTGGCAAGACGTGGTTGACGGGAATCGCGTGAATTTTGTCGCGATTTTTGATGAGAAAGCCGTAGCTAAAAATTGCAATAGCATCTTGCTCTAAGTGTAGTTTTGTTGCGGTAACCGTTTCTTGCTCGGCTGTATCAATATACGTGAGATCATCTCGCAACTCTGGCGTGTAGGGATATTGTTTTTCCTGAATCAATTGGGTGTTAAAGACAAGTTGTAAAAATGTTTGTTTGGTGCCAGATGTTGAGGGGGGGCCTAGGATCTTAATTTTTTGAGGGCGATACGCCGGATTAATTTCATTCCAATAGAAAATGGGGTTTTTCACTTTCTTTTGATCCACTTCACGGTGTTTTTCGAGCGCATCAAAAAGATCGGATATATTAATGTTTTTGATTTGATGTGGGGTGGACTGGGCGATTACGATGCCGTCATATCCAATGACAAAGCGTTCTAGTTTGTGAACGCCGTTGTGCTTGCAGAATTTTATTTCCTCAAGACTCATGGGGCGGGATGTTACGACTAAATCTGGGTACGCATCCCCAACCCCATTGCAAAAGACTTTGATGCCACCTCCTGTTCCGGTGGATTCAATAATGGGGGCAACATGATGCGTCTCAGTGCTATAAATTTCAGCGGCCGCTGTGATCATTGGATAAATGGTGGATGATCCCACAATGTGGATATAGGGTCTGTCAGCATGGATGCATGTGTGGAGGAGGGTAAACGTAAAGGCCAAGGCAAGAAGCCAGGAATTCAGAGTGTTTTTGGCGTTTTGTCTCATTCATTGATTTCCATGTTTACCGGACTCTATTAAATCTAGTATAGAGGTATCATAGTTTAAGAGTAACCTGTCAATTCATTATGAATAATTTTAGTTGAATTCTGTCATAATTGAAAGACGAGTGAGTAGAGTGTGACAACGAATGCTTAAGGTGACTGTTCAATGACGCCCATGATGCAGCAATATAAGGAAATAAAATCTCAACATCCCGATTGTTTTCTTTTCTTTCGGTTGGGTGATTTTTATGAGCTCTTTTTTGAAGATGCATTGAAGGCGTCTGCACTTCTCAACATTACTTTGACACGCCGCGGTCGTGATGATGATGACGCGATCCCCATGTGTGGCGTGCCTTTTCATGCGGCGGACACGTATATCGCGCGTCTTGTCAAAGAAGGACATAGCGTTGCTTTGTGCGACCAGGTTGAGGACGTGGCTGAGGCAAAGAAACGGGGCGCTAAATCTGTCGTAAAGCGTGCTGTGGTGAGGATTATTACGCCTGGGACACTCACAGAGGATAATTTACTCGACTCGAAAAGTCATAATTTTTTGATGTCTCTTTATATGGAAGGTCGAAGCACCGTTGGGATTGGCGTGATCGATATATCAACCGGTCTTGTTTTGATTGATTCGTATGATGCAGCTGAGATCGCGCAGGTGCTTTATCGCTTTAATCCGCGGGAAATTGTTTCAACGCCTGCTTTTTTTAAAAACCTTTTAGAGCAGGAATCGTTAAAGGAATGGCTGCCGCGGGTGAAGACCTTGCCTGAGGCGCGCTTCGACGCCGTGAATGCAGCGCGTCGCCTTGAATCTGCGTATCAGGTGAAAACGCTACAAGGGGTTATTTCTTTAGAGACTGTTGAAGTTCAGTCTCTCGGGGTATTATTTGATTATGTATCCTTAACGCAAGTAGGCGCATTGCCGCGTCTTAATCTTCCAAAGAAAATGAAGGCCTCCAAGCTTCTTGAAATTGATGCAGCAACGCAGCGCAATCTGGAGCTTTTTACAACGCTAGGAGGAGAGTATGACCAAAGCCTTTTGTCCTATCTCGATGACACGTTGACATCTGGTGGCGGACGCTTGATTCGCTTCTATTTAGCTTCTCCCTTGTCAGAGCCGGGTGCGATTGAAGAGCGTTTGAGCCATGTGGATCATTTTTATGCACATCAAAATAGCTTAGATGTGGTGCGTTCACACTTAAAAACGTTTCCAGATCTGGATCGTTCTTTGTCGCGTCTCAGTTTAGGACGTGGGAGCCCTCGAGATCTTGCTGTGGTTCAAGGTGCCTTGGTCCATGTTCAATGCTTAAGAGAGGATTTAGCGGGTCACGTGATGCCTGAAAAAACGCGGGCCCTTTTAGAGCGTGATGACCGGCTGGATGCATTAAACGTCTGTTTGACAGAAGCCTTGTCAGACAATCTGCCTTTGCTGGTTCGAGATGGTGGATTCATTCGAGAGGGCTATCACGGCGAGTTGGATGAGGTGCGCATGCTGCGTGATCAAGGTCGTCAAAAGATTGCAGAAGTGCAAGCGGAGTATGTGCGTGATCTTGGCATTAGCTCTCTTAAAATTAAACATAACAATGTCCTTGGATATCATATTGAAGTGACCAATACCCACCTCAACAAAATTCCGGATTATTTTATTCACCGTCAAACAACCGCCAATACCGCACGTTATACGACAGTGGCGTTGACGGAGCTGGAACAGCGCTTAAATGAGGCGGCGGATCAGGCCCTTGCCATTGAAGTGGCTCTCTTTGAGACACTCTTAGCTCAGATTTTAGAGCAAGGAGAAGCACTTTCTCTTTTATCAGAAAGGATAGCGCTTCTCGATGTGATGTCGACCTTTGCTTTTCTTGCCCATCGTTATGGATATGTGCGCCCCGTGGTCGATATGAGCCTGGCGTTTCGTGTGGTGGGTGGAAGGCATCCAGTTGTTGAGCGTGTGTTTCAACAAGAAAACGATCAATCCTTTAAAGCAAATGATTGCTGTCTTGAGGATGATCAGTTGTTGTGGCTCATCACAGGGCCCAATATGGCGGGTAAAAGTACGTTTCTACGACAGAACGCGCTCATTGTAATTATGGGACAAATGGGGAGTTATGTGCCGGCACACGCGGCGCATTTTGGTGTGGTTGATCGCTTGTTTAGCCGCGTGGGAGCGTCTGATGATTTAGCCCGAGGGCAATCTACTTTTATGGTAGAAATGGTTGAGACTGCGATGATCTTAAACAATGCGACAGACCGTTCGCTGGTGATTTTGGATGAGGTGGGGCGTGGCACATCCACCCATGATGGACTCTCCATTGCTTGGGCTGTCATTGAGCATCTGCATAACAATTTGCATTGCCGGGGGCTTTTTGCAACCCATTATCATGAGCTCACAACACTTCATACACAACTCAAGCATCTCTATTGCGCCACGATGCGGGTTAAGGAGTGGCAGAACAAAGTGATCTTTATGCATGAGATGATTCCAGGGGTTGCGGATAAATCATATGGTATCCATGTGGCAGAAATGGCAGGGGTACCACCCACTGTTGTGGCAAGAGCCTACGACCTTTTAAAGCAGTTATCCAAGAAGCAAAATATAAAAGAATCGTCTCTTTCGCTTCCCCTTTTTGCGCAGGTGTCTCAAGTGCCTCAGGGACCTGTAGCACCTAAACCGCTTGAGGATTTTGGATTCAAAAAGGAAATAGAAGCGTTGTCTCTCGATACCCTAACGCCCAAGCAGGCGCTCGACTTTCTTTATGATTTGAAGCAGCGATTGCGCTCAAAAGAGGTGGCATAATGGCATTTTTAAGATCCGTTGCAACAATTAGCAGTCTTACCATTATCAGTCGTATTTTTGGATTTATTCGAGATGCACTGATTGCAGCTTTTGTTGGGGCTGGTCCTATTGCGGATGCTTTTTTTGTCGCCTTTAAGGTACCTAATTTCTTTAGGCGTCTTTTTGCGGAAGGAGCCTTGAATGCTGCTTTTGTGCCGTTGTTTTCTAGAACATACGTCTCAGAAGGAGCAGCTTCAGCACGCATTGTAGCTGAGCAAGTTTTTTCCGTACTCACGTGTACGCTTTTATTATTTGTGATTGTTGTTGAGATTTTCTTGCCCTATTTAATGTTTATGATCGCACCTGGATTTCATGCAACGCCAGAACGCCTCACGCTTGCAACAGAATTTACGCACGTTACGTTTCCTTATATTCTCTTTATTTCATTGGCTGCTTTTTTGAGTGGTATTTTGAATTCTCTCCATCGTTTTGCAGCCTCATCAGCGGCTCCCATTTTGCTTAATCTTACGATGATTTTAGGGTTGGTTTTTTGCCGAAATTGGGGAGACACCGTCGGGCACGTTTTGGTATGGACTGTTGTTATTTCTGGTGTGTTGCAGTTTGTTTGGATGTGGCTTTGTCTTCGAAGGCAGGGATTTGTTATTCGCTTCCGAATGCCGCGTCTCACGCCTGTGGTAAAGCAAATGTTGCGTGTGATGACGCCTGGTGCACTGGGGGCCGGTGTTGTACAAGTGAATTTGTTTATTGATGTGGTGATCGCATCCTTTTTGCCCGTAGGTGCGGTGTCCTATTTATTTTATGCGGATCGCTTAGTGCAATTACCCTTAAGCGTCATCGGTCTTGCAATCAGCACGCCTCTGTTGCCACGCCTTGCAAAACACATTGAACAACAAGAGCATGAAAAAGCCCAGTGGTCGATCAATCGAGCCATTGAGCTCACGTCCATCTTTGCGCTTCCCTCAGCCATTGCGTTGTGCATTATGGCGCATCCATTCATTTCTATCCTTTTTGAGCGCGGGGCCTTTGCATCTCCGCAAGTGTGGCAGACGGCAAAAACCCTTTCTGCATTTTCATTGGGGTTGCCGGCGTTTATCATGATTAAGATTTTGAGCACCCCTCTTTTTGCAACTTTTGATACAAAAACACCTGTAAAAGCGTCTTTAACGGCGATGGGGATTAATATTGTCTTGAATCTTATTTTGATGGGTCCTTTTGCCCACGTGGGTATTGCTTTTGCAACCACCCTTGCAGCCTGGGTGAATGCAGGGATTCTCTATGTGACAGTGTATCGTCGAAATCTTTTTAGACCGGATGTGCGGCTCAAACAGAAACTTCTAAAAATTATGCTAGCAGCCCTTACAATGGGTGGTGTACTATTCGGCCTTAGTCAAGGTTCCTCGATGATTTTGATGTCTGGCACTTGGAGCCAATTGGGTATGATTCTTTTCATTTGTACAGCCGGTTTTTTAAGTTTTGTTTTTACCTGTTATGTTCTGGGCGCTATTGATGTGCGAGAGGTACGAGACGTGCTTTTGAGAAAAAAAGCATAACTGTATTTGCAAGATGTTGAAAATTTTTTATAAAATCCTTCGTTATTCTATTCACCACCATGTTAGGGGGGTATCATGAAGCTTATTCGCTCCGTTGCAACAATCAGCTTTTTTACAGCCGGTAGTCGCATCTTTGGATTTATTCGTGAAATCATTATGGCGAGCTATTTGGGCGCTAGCATTAAATCGGATGCTTTGGTGGTTGCGATTAAATTGCCGAGTATTTTAAGACGCATTTTTGCAGAAGGTGCTTTTAATACCACCTTTATTCCGATGTTTTCCCGGCTGCTTTCTGGCAGTAGTGCAAAAGAAGCAAAAACATTTGCCGAAGAGGTTCTCTCTATCCTCGTGTTCAGTCTTGCTTTCATTGTCCTATTTATTGAAATTTTTATTCCGTATCTGATGCCCATTTTTGCGCCAGGGTTTAAAGAAACACCGGAGCGGCTCTATTTGGCGATCGAGTATACGCGTCTTACATTTCCTTTTATTTTCTTTATTTCTTTGACCGCACTTTATAGTGGCATTTTAAATTCGTTCGAACGCTTTGTTGCCGTTGCTGTTTCTCCGATGATGGGGAACATTGCAATTATTGCGACCGTTTTTGCGATGGTTGCGCTTAATTTACAGGCAGGATATGCGTTTGCCATGGGCGTGTGCGCGTGCGGTGTGATTCAATTGTTATGGGTGATGGTGCCAGCGCACCAAAATTGTGTGCGGTTGCGATTGCGGTGGCCTACCATTTCACCCAATGTAAAAAAGTTTTTACTGCTGGCAGGCCCAGCAGCTGCAGGTTCTGGTATTGTGCAGATCAATATTTTGCTTGATACTGTAATGGCATCAAAGTTGCCTGCAGGTGGTGTCTCTTTTATTCACTATGCTGATCGTCTTAATCAATTGCCACTTAGTATGCTGGGAACGGCGATGGGGACAGCGCTCTTGCCGTTGATGTCTAAAAAAGCACGCGCTGGTGATCGACAAGGTCTTATCGACACACAAAACTTGGCGCTTGAGTATGCGCTCTTATTTGTTGTGCCTGCTGCAATTGGACTTTTCCTATTGGCACAACCCCTCATGTCCGTGTTATTTGAACGGGGTGATTTTGGGGCCCGTGAAAGCACAGGAAGCGCTGAGGCTTTGATGGGATTGGCTCTTGGTTTGCCGGCTTATATTATGATTAAGATATTCTCGAGCAACTTCTTTTCGCGTCAGGATACGAAAACGCCAGTGAAGTATGCCATTTGTTCTGTGGTGATTAATTTTACACTCAATGTGCTCTTAATTGATTCTTTGCAACATGTGGGACTGACGCTTGCAACAGCGATTGCTGCCTGGGTGAATGCAGCGATGCTTTTAGTGACTTTGATTAAAGAAAAGAATTTTGAATTAAGTCCTCGTATGACAGTGTTTTTGCCTCGATTGTTAGCAACAAGTGCGCTCTCGATTGGGTTTATTGTGCTCATTAAAGCGCCTATTTTATCCTGGGTTTCGGAAGCATTTACACAAAAAGCTCTTTGTCTCACACTGTTGATGGGAGGCAGCATTGGTAGCTTTATTGTGCTCGCGCGTCTTACAGGTGCTCTTGACATGAAGGACTTAAAACTGCAACTTAAAGCCGTTTAGCATAGAAAGGGGCGTTTTATGGGTATTGTTCTCTCGGGTGTTCAGCCAAGTGGTAATCTGACGCTTGGTAATTATCTGGGTGCCATTCGTAACTGGGTTCCTTTTCAAGAAGCGCATGATTGTTTTTTTTGTATTGTTGATCTTCATGCACTGACTGTGCCTCAGGATCCAGAAAAATTAAAACGAAGCACCTTGGAGGTGGCAGCAACCTATATGGCAGCGGGCATCGATCCAAAGAAAAGTACCATTTTTGTACAGAGTACGGTTCCGGCCCACTCTGAGTTGAGCTGGCTCTTAAGCTGTCTTACACCGCTTGGCTGGCTCAATCGTATGACGCAATTTAAGGACAAAGTGGGCAAGAATAAAGAGAGTGGCGCTTTAGGGCTTTATGCTTATCCTGTGTTGATGGCAGCTGATATTTTAGTGTATCACGCAACCCATGTGCCCGTGGGGGATGATCAAAAGCAGCATTTAGAGCTCGCTCGTGACATTGCGTTGATGTTTAATAAAACCTATGGCGTAGACTTTTTCCCTCTTCCAGAGCCCTTAATCTTAGGCGCTGCCACGCGTGTGATGAGCTTGAGAGATGGTACGAAAAAAATGAGCAAATCTGATCCATCGGATTTCTCACGTATTCACCTGATGGATGATGCGGATACCATTCGTCTTAAAATCCGAAAAGCTAAAACAGATCCAGAAGCGCTACCGGAGAATCCAGAGCATCTTGCTGCACGTCCGGAAGCGCAAAATTTGATGACGATCTATAGCGCGCTTTCAGGTGAACCACTGGAGAGCGTTTGCCGGACGTTTGGAGGGCAAACATTTTCTGTGTTTAAAGATAATCTGGCTGACCTTATTGTGGAACACATCACGCCGATTGGGTCTAGAGCACAAATGCTTTTGCAAGAGGAGACAGAGTTGTGCTCAATCCTTGAAGCCGGAAGAAATAAGGCAAATGAGGTTGCTCAGGCAAACTTAAAAAAAGTGCATGACCTTATGGGAATTTTATCGCTTTAGGCTATCAAGAATAAGTGCTGCGATTGTTTGCTGAACTTGATCAATCCCAGTTTTCTTTTCAGCGCTTGTGATCAGTAATTCTGGATGGCAAGCGGTGTGTTTTTCTGCGATCTTTCTTGTTTTTTCCTCAATCACTCGGAGCTCATTTTGAGAAATCTTGTCGATCTTGGTAAGCACCAATTGATAATTGACCGCCACTTAATCCAGCATAGTCATCATCTCTAGATCTTTTTCCTTAATGCCGTGACGGGAGTCAATCAGCAAAAACACGCGCCTTAATGAGGGTCGACCCATGAGATATTGGCGCAAGGTCTTGTTCCAATTGGAGATTATTTTGAGCGGCGCTTCCGCATAGCCATAGCCTGGAAGATCCACAAAAAGCAGACGTTCGGAGAGGGAGAAGAAATTCAACATCTGCGTACGTCCTGGCGTGTTGGAGGTACGTGCCAGATTATGCTTGCGTACCAAGGCATTAAGCAGAGAGGATTTTCCAACATTCGACCTTCCTGCAAAGGCAATTTCAAGCGTATCTGCCGGCGGTAATTGCTCGAGCTGGGCAACGCTTAAAAGAAACTTAGGCTCTTGTGAAAAAAGCCAGTTGGTATAGTCCAGAAGCTCTTGAATATTATCAAGCGCTTCTGGTTGGTTTGTGTTTAGAGAATCATCCATCATTTTTGCGTTTTGTGATGGCGTGCATCAAAATACATAAACGCCATTTGTTGAAGGATTGTAATGATGTTGTTCCATGTCCAGTAAATGACGAGGCCTGCTGGGAATTGCGCTAACATCACGGTGAACATGACCGGCATCAGCATGAAGATTTTTGCTTGTGCTGGGTCTGTTGGCGGTGGGTTCATCTTTTGTTGTAAGAGCATGCTAAGACCCATCAAGAGCGGCCATACGCCAATCATCAAGAATGATGGTGGATCCCAAGGGATGAGTCCAAACAAATTAAAGAAGCTGGTTGGATCAGGTTGTGATAAGTCATGGATCCAGCCAAAGAAAGGTGCTTGGCGCATTTCAATGGAAATAAACAAAACTTTGTAAAGCGCAAAGAACACAGGAATCTGGATGAGCATGGGCAAGCAACCAGAAAGTGGATTCACTTTCTCTTTCTTGTATAGCTCCATAACTTCTTGGTTCATGCGCATCTTATCATCGGCATAGCGATTTCTGATTTGCTCCACTTTAGGCTGAATATGCTTCATGCGTGCAGTGGATCTAAAAGACTTGTTTGCAAGCGGGAAAAACGCAATTTTCAGCAAGACAGTGAGCAACATGATCGCAAGACCAAAGTTGCCAATCCAGTCATGGAAAAAAGTGAGGGCATAGAAAATAGGCTTCGTGAGCAAGTAGAACCAGCCAAAGTCAACAGCGCGGTCAAAGTTTTGAATGCCTAAAACTTTTTCATAGTTGTCGAGCACATCAAGCTCTTTGGCTCCTGCAAATACATGAATGGTTGCCTCGGCCTGTCCAGATGCTGCAATCGCAATGGGTGCGTTTGCAAAATCGGTTTGGAATGAGCCTTGGTCGAGTATTGTGTTGTTTTGGGGCCCTTGGATATGTCGAAGGTTCATTTGAGACTTAACGTTTTGCTGCGGTATAACGGCTGTTAGCCAATATTTATCAGTAAAACCAATCCAACCACCACCGTCTGATTGAAGAGACTCGAGAGGATGCTTTTCAAGATCACTATAGCTTTTTTCAGATACATTTTTACCAACACAAACAATGGGACCTTCGTGCAAAATATAAAATCCTGCTGTCTTCGGTTGACCAAATCGGCGGATGAGGCCATAGGGTGACAAGGTAATCGCCTCTGACGTGCTGTTATGCACGCGGTCTGTAATTGTAAAGACGTAGTGTTGATCAAGGGAGATGGTGCGCTCAAAACGAAGGCCATGACCATTATCCCAATGAAGCGTCAAGGGCTTTTCTGGCGTGAGTTCATTTTGATCTGTTTGCCAGGGTGTTGTTGCATCTGGAAGTTGGATATCGCGTTGATTACTCGCCCATCCCGTTTCAACATAGTAAGGATTTTGCGTGCCCATGGGAGCCAAAAGTTGAATCTGTTCGCTGTCTGGTGCGGTCGTTTCGCGGTAATTTTTTAAAACCAAATCATCAATGCGTGCACCTTTTAAGCTGAGTGAGCCTTTGAGCGTTCCTGACTCGATCTTGATGCGACGATCTGCTTTGACAATCTCCTCAACCGATGCGATTTTTTGCGGCAACGCAGCGACAGGAGATGACGGCATGGACGGTGTGCTATTGGCCGTTTGTTCCGTTGCGATGGGCTGAGGCGCTGGTTTTGTGTCGAAGAAGTAGTTCCAAGCGAAGAAAATACCGCTTGCAAGAATCATAAAAAGTAGCAGATTGATTTTTTCGTTTTTTTCCATCGGATTCACTTTTTTTGTTGAATAGGTTTTGGAGCGGGGTCGTAACCATGTCCACCCCAAGGATGACAGCGGCCAATGCGTTTAAGGCCAAGCCAAAGACCACGCGTCAAACCATGATGATGGATGGCATCCATCATATAAACAGAGCAGGTGGGATCATAGCGGCAAGCCATCGGCATATAGGGAGATAAGATGAGTTTATAAACTCTTAAAAGCCCTGTCACAAGAAGGGTTAAGGGATAAGTGATTGGTCTTACATGAGGTTTACTGTTTTTCATCTTTCAATCGGTATATATGCTTCAGCGCCCAATTTAAATCTTTTTCCAAAGTCAGAAAGGTAGCCTCTTTTTCCGTTTTGCGGCCGATCACTAAATATTGGCCTGCCCTTATGGCGTTGTGACACGTCAAGGAGCGAAAAATCTCACGTAGGCGTCTGCGTATCTTATTTCGGGTGACAGCATGCCCAACTTTCCTGGATAAGGAAATGCCAACCTCAATTGTTTCTATCTTATCCGTATTAAAACGACCAAGCACAATCATGCTTGGCGTTACCCATTTAAGATGAGACACAGAAAGAGCCTTGAAATCACCGCGGCTCTTTAATGTGTTAAAACTTAAAGACAAATGGAAGACGATTTAGGCAGAAAGACGTGCGCGGCCTTTAGCGCGACGGTTTGCAATTACCTTACGACCACCAGGGGTTTGCATGCGGGACAAAAAGCCATGACGACGCTTGCGGATAATATTTCTTGGTTGAAACGTACGCTTCAAAACAACCTCCATTAAGGACAAATTCAAAAATTACTAAGAGGTGTATAGGCGGTTTCATCGATCATGTCAAGAATTCCAATTGACCTTTTTGATCTCAATAACTCCAATTAATAGATGATGTTATCATTTCTTACTCTAATTAATGATTGTTGACCTCTTATGGCTAAAGTATTATTTTTTAATAAATAATAAAAAAATATTAAAAATTAAATAATTAGACAGAGAGGACATAATGAATAAGTTTTTAAAGCTTGTTTTAACAGCTTTTGTTTTTGTGAGTGTTACCCCCGCTATTCAAGCATCTGATGCATTGACCGATGGTGCTGAAGAAAATGCTGGTGGAACTCGTAAAAGATCCGCATCATCACCAGAAGCATTCGATTCAAAAGATCAAACTGGCGCGAGCTCATCATCTGGATCTGTACAAATAACACCTTCTGAGCCAACTGGTACAAAGGCCGTAAAGGGCGCGCGCTGGGCTTTTGTTGGTCAAATGACACAATGGATTACTACAAGTAGAGCTGTAAAATGGCTTGCTTCATGGATTTATAAAGACGTTACAGAGAATCCACAAAGAGCAAAATCACGCTTGGCATTTCTTGCAAATAAGAAAATTTTGATTCCAGCATCTGCTATTGCTGCTGGTGCTTTTGCCTATTGGTACGATGCTGATACGGTGACACAATTTGCATGGACTATTATAGCGCCTGCTCTAACTGCTTATGCTGGCACAAATGGTGATGCTACTGGTGCAGGTATTACTGGCACTGGAGATACAGGTACTGGTACTGGAAGCGTCAATACAGGTGGTTCACCTGCTCCCATAACTCAATACCCAAATAGCAGTGTTAATCCTTTCTAACGATTAATGCGCTACTGATTTTATGTTAGCCACCTTTTCGGAGGTGGCTTTTTTTATTGCAGATTTATCCGAAGCTGAGATAATGTCAAAAAAGCAAAGAGAGTCTTAAGCGCATGATTGTCGGTATCGGATCAGATCTTGTTGCGATCCCACGCATCCAACATCTTTTAACCCGTTTTTCAGATCGTTTTTTTATACGTGTTTTTTCGAAAGAAGAACAACAAGCCTCTCTTTTGAAAAAAAATCGTGCAGCCTTTCTTGCTAAACGATTTGCAGCCAAAGAGGCGCTTCTTAAAGCATTGGGAATTGGCATGCGCGCTGGCATCACCTGGCATGATATGACGATTATTAATAATGATCTGGGTAAACCCCACGTTGTGCTTGCTGGGAAAACGCTTGAATATTTCAAGGCACTGGGTGGCACACATATTCATCTCACCTTATCGGATACCGATGATTTAGCGCAGGCCTTTGTTGTGATCGAGTCACGTAAAGAGGCGCATGTATGATACAGTTGATGCTTTCCTCACTTAGCGAAACAGAACAGTTTGCAGAAAAATTAGGAAAACGCCTCGAACAAGGTGATGTTGTTTTTTTAAAAGGCACTCTAGGCGCTGGAAAAACAGCGTTTGCCAGGTTTTTGATCCAGTCCTTGATGGGGCGCGATATGGAGGTGCCAAGTCCTACTTTTACCCTGGTGCAAGTGTATGAAGCCCCACGTCTCACCCTTTGGCATTTTGATCTTTATCGCCTCACCACGGCTGATGAGGTATGGGAACTTGGGCTCGAAGAAGCGTTAGCAGAAGGTGCTTCCTTAATTGAATGGCCTGAACGTTTAGGTGCTTTTACCATGCCACATCTTTTAGTCATGACATTGACGCCTGTGGATGAACATCCAGAATCGCGTCTCGTTACGTTAGAACCGTCTGGACGATGGGTTCAGAAACTTGAGGGATTGGCCCCGTGATGAATCGGATGGGACGCATCAATCCAGCACAAGATTTTCTTGATCCGATTGCAGCATATTTTTCAGAGATCCTTGGCGCAGATCCTCTAGCGCTTGTGAATCATACGTTTTTTCTGCCAACAAGGCGCGCGGCGCGTGCTTTTTTATCGAAGCTGGCATTACATGCGCCACATGATGCTGTTGTGATGCCGCGTGTCGTGGCACTGAGTGAACGCCCCCTGGTTGATCTTGAATCTCTGCCTCTTTCACTTATCTCCAACACAGAACGACGCCTCTTGATGTATTCTTTGTTGATGCGAGATGCTTATAAAGAGAAAGCGCTTCTTTGTACATCCGAGCGGCAGTTTTTCCAGTTTGTCGATGCGGTTCTTTTGATTTTAGATGAGCTCATATTGTATGAGGTGTCTCCTGAGCGTTTTGCGCGTCTCTTGCCGTTAGAACTGGCAGCCCATCAAACCGAAGCACTTAAACTTCTCCAGCAGATTTATGCGGTGTGGTTTTCATATCTAAAAGAGCAGGGATACCAAGATCCAACAGAAGCACGTGTGTTAAGTTATCGAGCATATACGCGTCAACTTCAGGATCATCCATACCCTGTGATTTCTATCGGCATTCAAGCGCAGTATGGCTTTGTGGTGGATTTTTTGAAGACACTCCATACATTCCCTCGAGGCCAAGTGTATTATGTGGGCACACGCTGTTCATCAATGCCGGAAGATGCTGATGTGGACAGAGGGCATCCTCAAGGGCACTTATTACAGCTCTTTAAGAAAATGGGGATGACGTTTGAAGATGTGCCCTATTTGGGATCAGATCACATAACATCTTTTGAGAATTTTTTAGGTCGACTCTTTGATAATCAAACTGTCAATCAAACGCATTTTGTCGATACTTCAATACAACATCTCCATTGTATTGAGACGCAAAATCTATTTGAAGAAGCGGAAGTCATTGCGCTTCTGATTGCAGAAAGCGCGTTGATGCCTGATAAAACGGTTGCTCTTATCACATCCAATCAATCTTTGGCATCAATTGTAACAGCGCTTTTGAAGCGATGGTCTATCGTTCCTGATCAATCTATGAGTGATTCCTTTAAAAATTCTTCCCTTGGACGTCTTCTTTTGTTGAGTGCTGAATTTCTCGTGGGCAGTTTTTCGCCCACGTTATTTCTGTCACTTTTGAAACATCCGTATGTATCTCTTGGGGTGGGGCGTGCAACGGTCCTTTCTTGTGTTCGATTGCTTGAAAACGATGTGATGCGTACATTACGTATCATTCATGATGAGTCTGATCTTCTCCTTAAAACGTTGCCAGATTCAGTGCGCGCTTGTCTTTCGTCTTTGATTGCTCAAAAGCAAGAAACACAAAGACGCATCAAGGAAAATCCAAGCATTTCATTTGCGGATCTTATTAAGGAATTAAAGGCATTTTTGGCGTACCTAGTGGATGGCACAGATCTTAATGGTTATGGTTCTATTTTCAAAACACCTGAGGGGCAGAGTTTTGAGGCGTGGTTGTTAGACATCGAGCAATCAGCTGTGCACAAAACACGCCTAAATTATACATATTGGCCAGAGATTTTACGTGTATTTTTGGCAGATCTGCCCACGGCAACAGCATGGGGAAAGCATCCCCGTGTTTTCATTTTAGGCCCTTTGGAGGCGAGGCTCTTATCGTTTGACCGGGTGATTTTGCCCGATTTCAATGAAGGGCGATGGCCGCGTTCCAGTTCTCCTAGTGTTTGGTTAGGCGATCGCATGAAAGAAAGCTTAGGCATGGATGGAGACAGGGTGAGCATGAGCCAACAAGCTGATGATTTTCTCACGTTTATGTTGCAAAAAGAGGTCTTTATCACGCGTGCAAAACGTGTGGATGGCAGTCCTACAATACCATCTCGCTGGCTTATGCGTCTTCAAGCGCAGCTTGTGCGAGAGAATAAAACGCTACCCCGTAGAGACCATTACCAACAGTGGGCTAAGCAACTCTGGCATCAAGGAGAGAAGGTACAATCTCCCATAACAAGGCCTGCTGCCAACCCGCCTTTAAGCGCACGACCGAGGCGATTGTCCCTTTCAGCGATCAAACGGTTAAAAGACAACCCTTACGGATTTTATCTATCAGACGTGTTGCGATTAAGGCCGTTGAATCCATTGATGCATCAGTTGGATGCTCCGCGGTTTGGAGCGCTTTTACATGCTGTGTTGGCGGATGATTTGCTCTCTCGTGATTCTGCGGCAGCACCTTCTCAATTTTTTCTTGAACACGTGACGTCTCGCGTGTTCTTTGCCTATATAGAGCATCCGCTTTGGCGGTTTTATTGGAAGAATCGTGTGGAAGAGGCACTTGGGTTCTATCGCACGTTAGACGCGCAACAGCTTCAGCGCGCGGATCAGTCCATTGCTGAGATTAAAGTTGCGACCACCTTAACGTTTCCTTTTGGTTCCTTTGAGTTGATCGCAAAAGCAGATCGTATTGATGTGATGGGCGATCGTACCACAAGAATTATTGATTATAAGACGGGAAAATGCCCAACCCCCTTAGAAATATCAAGATGTGACGATGTGCAACTTGCTTTAGAGGGTTTGATGATTCAGCAAGGAGCACTGAATACATACGATGTGGTGGAGGTTAGCGCGCTTCAATATTGGGATTTGAAAACTGGGAAATGCGTTAATATTCCTGATGTTGCATCATGCATAAAAAGTGCAACGGATGATCTTGAAGCGCTTCTCTCACATTATTATGAAGCAGGAACGGCGTACGATCTGGTGCTAAAAAATCTCTATGAGGATGTGCGTCATTTTTCGAGGTGGGATGAGTGGGCCCAGCATCAGATGGACTTACAAGGAAGACTGGGGGCATCCTCATGATGGTGCATCAAAAAGATCAGCATATTTGGATTTCGGCATCTGCTGGAACGGGCAAGACAAAACGATTGTCTGATCGCTATCTTGCGTTGCTTTTAGAAAATGTGGATCCAAGAAAAATTTTGTGTCTTACTTTTACCAAAGCAGCGGCTGCTGAAATGCTGGTACGTATCCAAAATCGCTTATCTTTGTGGAGTACATGCAGTGATGAAGCGTTGCTTGAAGAATTATCATCGATGGGACCGCCTGATCGAGTGCAACTTTGGATGAAGAAGGCGCGTCCTTTATTTTTTAAAGTGATGGACCGTTTTGAAGATTTACGTATTCAAACCATCCATAGTTTTGCTCAATCTTTATTGGCTTCTTTTCCTCTTGAGGCAGAAGCGCCTGCATTTTTTGATTTACTCGATGATGTGCGTAGAGGTGAAATTTTAGCGACGTCACGAGACCGAGTGCTTGCATCTAAAGATGCAGCGATTGTAGCAGGATGGTCCACGCTTTTTAAGCGGTTTACGCCTGATACGCTTTTTGATCTGATTGATACGATCCTTAAGGATCGACTCGCTTTTAGAACACGATTTGAGAGCCGTGATGCTTTGGAACAGGCCTTGCGTGCATTTTTAAAATTGCCCAAGGAAGGTAGTGCAGAAGCATGGATCAAAGACGCTTCAGGGCAAAGACAATCTGATCAAGATTCCCTTCAAAGTGCGTTTTCTGCCTTGCGTCAATCGGAAGCTAAAACGGATGCTGAAAAAGCAGAAACGCTGCATTTTCTTTTGAAAAATCCTGAACTGGATCCGTTTGATTGGTGGAGTCGATATACGAGCATTTTTTTAAAAAAAGATGGCGACATACAAGGTAGTCTCATGACTAAAAAAACAAGAGAAGCGGCACCACTTGTTTATGAATGGATGGAAGAGGAGGCAGCACGTGTGTATGCGCTTGATCAACAGGTGAAGGGATATCACCTCTATGTGCTTTCTTTCGCGATGGGTGTGATCATTGATCAGGTGTCTTCGTGGTATGAAGGGCTGAAAAAAGACCGAGGCGTTCTAGATTATGATGACTTAATTTATAAAGCTTTCCAGCTGCTGTCATCAGAAGATCATCGCATTTGGGTGCAGTATCGTATGGACCATCAAATTGAACATATCTTGGTAGACGAAGCGCAAGACACCAATGCTTTTCAATGGAAAATGATTCAAGCGTTATGTGAAGAATTTTTTGTGCAAAAAAGCGATGCACGCGAACGTTCATTGTTTGTTGTGGGTGATGAAAAACAATCGATTTATAGTTTTCAAGGGGCCAGTGCTGCCCTTTTTAATTATATGAAAAACTATTTTAAGCAGCAGGCGCAATCCGATGGTGCATGGCAAGAACACGCCTTGACGCTCTCATATCGATCGTCTTCTGCTGTTCTAAAGGTGGTTGATCATGTTTTTAATCGAAGTGCTTTGCTGAGGCATGATCCAGAAGAACCCCAGATGCGCCATGATAGTTTTCATAAAACGCAGTATGGACAGGTGTCTTTATGGCCACTGCTAAAGAGCCCGGATGAGACATCACAATCGAATGGGGAATTTTCACTAAAATCGGACTTGGCGCATTATATTGCAAGCACAGTTCATACATGGCTTTCAAATAAGAGGCCGTTAAAAGGTTTAGGCAGGCCTATTCAACCGGGAGATGTTTTGATTTTGGTGCAAAAGCGGGATGATTTTTTCTTTGATCTCATCCGCGCTTTAAAACGTCAAGGCGTGCCCGTTGCAGGTGCAGACCGTATTGTTTTAAATGAACAGCTGATCTTTAAAGACCTCGTTGCTTTTGGTCGGTTTCTTTTAAATCCAAAAGACGATTATTCACTTGCAGTTATCCTTAAAAGTCCTCTTTTTGGACTCACAGAAGATCAGGTTGGGTTACTTGCTTTGTCGCGGGGTGAGCATTCTTTGTTTGACGCAGTCATGATGCAAAAAGAGGAGTCGGCGCTGCATGCTGTTCGAGAGGAGCTGATGTTTTTTTTGAGTATCCTCGATCATAAAACACCGTATGCACTGTATACAACGCTTTTATATGAACGTAATGGATTGCAAAAAATTCTAGCGCGTCTGGGTGAAGAAGTATCTGAATTCATTCAAGAATTTTTAGGCCTTACGTTTAGCTTTGAGCAACAACCTCTGGTATCGCTTGAGATTTTTATTGATTGGGTGTCATCAGAACGTTTTGAGATAAAGCGCGATTTTAGTGCACAAAATATGGATGAAGTGCGTGTTATGACCGTGCACGGGTCCAAAGGCTTGGAAGCACGTGTTGTGATTATAGCAGATGCGGCGCGTGTGGAGCATGATCCATCCAAACATTTCTGGCATACAACCTTGGGCGGAGATTTTTTGATTCTAAAAGGATCAAAAGAGACGCAACCGGAGGTGATGAAGAACCACTTAGCATCGTCAGTCGATGGCGATGATCAGGAGTATTTTAGAAAGCTTTATGTGGCAATGACACGTGCTGAAGAGGAACTGCACATTACCGGGTGGAAACCTGGAAAAGGTGCAACCGAAGAAACGTGGTATAGTCATCTTTTGACAGCGATGAAAGAAATCAATACCCATCAGGATGATTCTGATGCTGTGAGAATGGGGTATGACCCTCTTCAAAACCCCACATATCATGTGATTATCGGCACGCCATTACTGCACCCTGAGGAATCAAGTGTTATGGATGAATCACCGCGAATGGCTCTCCCATCTTGGGTTACGAATTGTTCTGAGTTCATGGATGAAGAAAAGGCAGCTTTAGGAGAAGCATCGCCATCATTAGATGATCCCTTTGATGACAATAAGGCTGAGCGTGGTGTTTTTATTCATAAACTTTTGGAAGAATTACCCCGTTTGAAGGCCCCAATGCATGAACGGTTTGTTGCCCATTACTTAAAGAACATGCGAGGACATTCCATACGAGAGGCGGAAGCAGATTTAATTTTACGCCAGGTTGAGGCTCTCCTTCATCATCCCCAATATGCCGAGTTTTTTGGTCCGAATGCTTATGCTGAAGTGCCCATTCAAGACATGAAGAACGGGAAAAATTATCGTATTGATCGTCTGCTTCTCAAAGAGGAAAGTGTTTGGATTCTTGATTTTAAGTCAGGAGATGCTAGGAGTGCGGAAAATTTAGGCCTACCTGAAACATACCGCGCGCAGTTAGACACTTATAAAATGTTGATTGGCAGGCTGTATCCATCAAGAGAGGTGCGTGCCTTTATACTTTGGGTTGATTCTCTCTCCTTGATCGAAGTATAAGAATGAAAGAAGTCACCTTTAATCTGAAAAGGATATCCCCTATGTCACGTCAGAAAGTACGCGTTCAAATTCTCCGTCTCAAGCATGCTGAGGATTTTAATTTACCTGAATATGCGACAGATTTAAGTGCGGGCATGGATTTGTCTGCGGCGGTTGAGGAGACAACGGTTTTGAATCCTGGCGAACGTTTTTTGGTGCCAACCGGTATGAGTATTTCTTTGCCAGAAGGATATGAAGCACAAGTGCGACCACGCTCAGGTCTCGCGCTTAAACATGGTATTACTGTGCTCAATGCGCCAGGCACGATTGACGCTGATTATCGAGGAGAGATCAAGGTTATTTTAATCAACCATGGCAAAGAATCATTCGAGATTGAACGCGGCATGCGTATTGCCCAATTGATTGTCGCTTCATACACGCAAGTGGAATGGCAGCATGTGGAATCAAGCTTTGGTGATGGCCGAGGTGGGGGCTTTGGTTCAACGGGGTTGACTCATGTGGTGAATAAAAATTAAGTGAGAGGTTGTTCATGAAAGGCCTATTTAAAACGCGCGTGGTTCTTTTGTCTTTTCTCATGTGTTTGAGTTTGAGAGTAAACTTTCTTTTCGCAGAAAGCCCACAAGAAACAACGCGATTTGTTAGCCTTCGATCAGCTGAAGTGAATATGCGGGTTGGGCCTGGTACGGAATATCCCATTGAATGGATTTATGTGCGTCAAAATTTACCGGTGGA
>JBQCDM010000182.1:0-9398 GCA_051961235.1 Nucleicultricaceae bacterium (SeqCode) | reverse complement strand
TGGTCGAAACCTTGGACGCGCGCCTTGCAGGCGGCATTCCTCTTTATACTAAAACAATTCTCTGCATTGCCTTTGAGAGCATGATCGCCAATGCCCTGCGCGACATTCAATCGTCAAATCCAAATGTTGAAATAGGAAGCTATCCTTCCTGGCATATTACAAAGGAACAAGGGGTTAAAATAGTCTTGAAATCACTGAATCAAGATGATCTTGAAAGGGCCGAAAAAAGCATCTTCAAAATGGCTCGTGATATGAATTATGATGCAGAAGAAATTGATCAATAAAAAATAATCTGTGGAGGAAATGTGAAAAAAATTCTCGTCGTCTTAGACCATGCCGAACAGAGTGCTGCAGTTCAAACGTATGCTATTGAGCTCGCGCATCAATTTAATGCGACGCTCTCTGCCATTGCGGTGCTTGATCTGCCTTGGCTAACAGCGGCTCAGCCTGAACCTTTAGGGGGTGCCGGCTTTAAAGTAAAACATGACGAGCGCATGATTCAAGAAACACGCAAACGATTAAATACACTATGTCAGAATTTTGAAACGCATGCAAAGGCTGCAAAAATAGACTATTCAGTGATTAATGCTGAAGGATTTCCATCCATTGAGATTGAGAAAGCGGCATCCACCCATGACCTTATGATTATTGGTCGCAAGACCGATCTCCATTTTCAGATCGAAGATGCCACAGATTTTCTGATGATGACAATTGCTCGCGATAACCCACGCCCTATTATTTCGATCGATGAGGATGCGCCTCTAACTGGAAATGTTCTCATTGCTTATGATGACAGTATTCAAGCATCCAAGGCGCTGCACATGTTTCTTCTTTTAGGCCTTGGTGTGCATAGGAAAGCGGATATTTTGGTTATGAATGAGTCAAAAAAGGCAGCGACACTGATTGCAGAGCGAGCAAAAAACATGTGTGAACTCTACGGCATGTCCGTTGAAACACATATCGTGCTCAGTGAACGTTCACCAGAAGAAGAGATTCTAAAATATGCAACTGACTTAAAAAGCAGCATGATCATCATGGGAGCATTTAGTAAAAATCTATTGCAGAAAATAATTTTTGGCTCGTGCACACAAGAGATCATTAAAAAATCTAAAACACCCGTATTTATCCATCACTAATGAGAAACCAATAAAGAAAATAAGAATTATTTTTTAATATTTATTTAACACATAAATGCTACGATAAAATCATGATGAATAATATCTGAGAGGTTATCATGTTAATGAGAAATATTTCAGTTATACTGATTACAGGCGCACTTGCAACAGGCTGTGCGTCTGATTATGGACCTAAAGAAACTGCTGGTACTCTTATTGGCGCTGCTGGTGGTGCACTAATCGGATCACAATTTGGTGGCGGTACAGGCCAGATCGTGGGCACTGCTCTTGGTACAGCCGCGGGTGCTTTTGCTGGTAACTACGTTGGTAAGAACATGGATCGACAAGATAGACGGGACGCTGCACGCTACCGTGATTATGAAGAGCCATATCCATACTAAAAGTGTCCAATGAACATTTATAATATAAGTCTAGAGGGGAGAGATCCTCTCTAGCTGTATATTTTTGCCCTTATGAATTCATGACTAGCATCTAGACCTTTCCTTTGTTAAAGTACGCCTATATCTAAAGAGTCGAAAAAGATGAGAGGTGCTATGATTGACTACACAACCATAAAAACAGTGGATGCAGAAATTTATGATGTCCTTCAAAAAGAGCTCCATCGTCAACAAAATCAACTAGAACTTATTGCATCTGAAAATTTCACCTCAACAGCTGTAATGTTCGCCCAAGGATCCACCCTAACGAATAAATATGCGGAAGGTTACCCCGGGCGACGTTATTATGGTGGTTGTGAATACGTTGATATTGCTGAATCCCTTGCCATTGAGAGAGCCAAAAAGCTCTTTAATTGCTCTTACGTCAATGTCCAACCCCACTCAGGCTCTCAAGCCAATCAAGAAGTGTTTTTGGCGCTGCTGAACCCAGGTGATACCATCCTCGCCATGAGCCTTAATAGCGGTGGACATTTAACGCATGGTTCGCCTGTTAATTTATCCGGTAAATGGTTTCATGCTGTTGCGTATGATGTGGATCCAGAGACACTGCTTATTGACATGGACCGCGTCAAGACACTTGCCCTTGAACATAAACCAAAGCTTATCATTGCTGGAGGATCAGCGTATCCGCGCATCATTGACTTCAAAGCTTTTAGAGAAATTGCAGACTCTGTTGGCGCCTACCTCATGGTTGATATGGCGCATTTTGCAGGACTTGTGGCAGGTGACGTTTTTCCAAGCCCACTCCCCTATGCTCATATTGTCACGACGACGACACATAAAACACTAAGAGGACCACGCGGCGGCATGATTTTATCAAATGATGCCGATCTTGGTAAAAAGCTTAATTCCGCTGTTTTTCCAGGGGCCCAAGGAGGACCACTCATGCATGTTATTGCTGGAAAGGCTATTGCTTTTCTTGAAGCTCTGAAACCCGAATTTAAAACTTATTCAAAGCAAGTGGTAGAGAACGCAAAAACACTCGCATCAACGCTGATCAATGATGGTTTTGTTGTGACAACAGGAGGAACGGATTGTCATTTGTGCCTTATTGATTTGCGACAAAAAAATATAACAGGTGCAGAAGCTTGTTTACTTTTAGATCAAATCGGTATCACATGTAATAAGAATGGGATTCCCTTTGATCCATTGCCTCCTACAAAAACGTCAGGTATACGTCTTGGATCTCCTGCATGCACAACGCGTGGCATGAAGGAAGCAGAATTCAAAGAAATTGCACACATCATTAGAGACGCTCTTAATGCACATCAAACTGGCGCATTAAGCGACGCATTCATACAAGAACTCCGTGATCGATCACAAAAGTTATGCACTCAATTTCCGCTTTATCAGGAACTCGGTTAAATGAAATGTCCATTTTGTGCACATACAAACACATCCGTCAAAGATTCAAGGTCCATTGACGGAGATTCTGCCATTAGGAGGAGACGCCATTGTCTTGAATGCAATGCGCGTTTTACCACGGTTGAACATGTTCAACTCCTGCCTTTAAAAGTCATTAAAAAATCTGGTACTATCGAAGCCTTTTCTCGTGAAAAGCTTTTAAAATCATTGGGTCTTGCCCTTCATAAGCGCGACATTGATGCGATACGAAAAGAAAAAATCCTAAATAGCTTAATTCGCCAATTAGAGACATTAGGAGACATAGAAATCCCCTCTCATGTGATAGGGGAACTTGTGATGCAAACACTCTTAGATTTGGACCCAGTCGCCTATATCCGGTTTGCATCCATCTATCAAAATTTCCACCAACCCGATGACTTCAAAGATTTTGTACGACGCCTTTCTGACAAAACATTAAAGCCCCCTAAAGAATCTTAACTATATTTAGTGATCAGCGTTTATGTCTTGCGTTAATTTCGTTGTAAGGCCAAGAGCCAAGCTCGATAATAGAAAGACAACATGGATAACAACTTGAAAGATGGCGGCCTTCTCAGACACTTGTTCAATATTAATAAAAGTCTTAAGCAAGTGAATCGATGAAATACCAATAAGCGCCAAAGATAATTTAATCTTCATCGTATTGGCATTAACGTGCGCAAGCCATTCCGGACTATCTGGATGATCATCCATTTTAAGACGTGAGACAAAAGTTTCATACCCCCCAATAATAACCATGATGAGCAAATTTGAAATCATGACCACATCAATCAGCCCTAAAACAACGAGCATAATATCCGTTTCATTGACGCGACGAATGTCCGTAAAAAGGTGAACTAATTCTAGGATGAATTGATAAACATAAATAAGCTGAGCAAAAATAAGCCCTATATAGAGTGGCGCTTGTAACCACCTGCTAGAGAATATGGAAACGGCTAAAATACGATCCGCCGTAGAGTATTTTTCTTTCATCAGACTCTCTCCATTATTTTTGCTCTTATTTTATACTGTGTTTTAAACGCGTCAACAATGCTCAGCACATAGTTTATTGATTCATCTTCATCTGACTCTTGTTTTAGATAAAATTGGTCATCATTTTCTAAGTCATCCAGAAGTCGACAAGATCCAGGAGAAGCTTTTTCAAGTAAAGTCTGCAATGACGACCATTCATACCAATAATCCACATGAGGCACATTCATTATAGATACAGATCTCTCACTTGCTTCATATCGATTCAGCGCTATCTTTGGTGCTTCAATGCATCGAGATGCTTTTTTTCTGAGTCTTGAATAATATTCAAGGCTTTTTAAAACTTTTTTCTTGTGCTTATTTTTTACGTCTTTCATCTTAACCTTTAGCTTATATGATCCTCAAATGAAATTTAACCGATATAACCTATTTTAATATGTGGTAATCCCTTCCACATAGAAAGGACCCATATTCTTGTGATAACGCACACGATTGGCTTCAATGAGGAGTTGTGCAGGCGTTATCCTTAAGCCATTCATGGCAAATTCAGATGTTGTATTGCATTGTTGGTAGCGGCGTATGCTGTGCCCGTGATCGCTCAATAAATCAAGAACATCTGTCATCTCGACCCAAGAAGCTTCAAGCGATGTTTCTGACTGCCAATGTTCCTTTAGAATCGTTACCATTGATTTAATACACATTTTTTTGTCTTGGTAACCATTTGTAAACTTTTTCCCCTTATGATGAGAAAAGTGATCCGATCTTTTTTGCCTAATTCCTTGACGTTCAAGCATTTTATTGATTGACGATATTGACCGATTTAATTTTAATGACATATGCTTTAAAGTCATTTTTTGAGCATAATACGATTGAAGATTTTCCAATTCGGCTAAGGACCATTTTTTCTTAAAAATCCTTTTATTACATGTGTTTTCAAACATACTTTCTCCAATTTTTTCTTTCTTGTGAAAATTTCCCTTGATTTGGTATGCGTTTTTTGCATATATCATATATCATATATTCATGGCATAATTTGACTATAAAAAGTCGCTCAGGCAATTTTTTTTAAAACAAATTGCCCATGAAAAAAAAATGAGATAATCATAATTTTATGATAATTTATTTTAAATGCAGCGAGGCTAAAAAATGAGTGCTCCAAAAACAAATTATTCGGAAAAGTTTAAAGACCGACAACAATTAAAAAATCAGTCATTTTCTGATTCATCCTCTACAGAGGCATATGCAGGCGCATACGAACAATCCAGTCCGTACGGAAACCTAGTAAGCTTAGGCAGTATTCCTCCTCAAAATATGAAAAATAAAGTTGCTCTTAGAAAGCGAAAGAAATCAAAACATCCACTGCGCGAATTCCGTATTAAACGTGGATTTACTCTTGAAGAGCTTGCAGAGCTCACACGTCTTTCTCCTTCTTATTTATCTCGCTTAGAAAGTGGAACGCGTCGCTTAAATGCTGATGTTTTGCATCGTCTTGCTCTTGTATTGTCGTGCCATCCTGGTGATTTGTTGATGCATGACTCACATAGCTCAAGATTTATCTCACAATCGAATACTCTAAACGAACAAACATCAATTGCAATGGTTCCTCAAGACCTTCCTTTGTATGTGCTCAATACAGAAAACAATTTACAAGTTATTGATTTTGAATACACCACAGAATGGCTTCCACGCCCGCCTGAATTGCTTGGTGTTCCAGGATCATTCGCTTTTGCAATTACAGATGACACACTAGGACAACGTTATCGGAAAAATGATCATGTGTATGTGCACCCTAATAAATCATTAACGCCGGGATGTTCCATTCTTGTTGTAACAAGAAATGATCAAGCACTTGTTGGTCAATTTGTAAATTGGAAGAATGACACTAATCCAATTGCAGATACCCTTGTGATTCGTTTGATTGAACGTATTGGTCATGAAGATTGCTTTAAAGAAGTTTCTCTCTCAAAGAATACTATTAAAGCAACATACCGTATTATTGGTATCATGGAAGCAGCTTAACGCCACTTTCCATGAATGCTAGTTGAAAGGGGAGCTTAAGCTCCTCTTTTTTCATATGATTGTGATTTAATTATTTACAAGTTCTTTTTTTATTTTTTTTAATCCCCTGTTAACAAAGGCTGGCTACTCTTAAGAGAATGAAGTCATATAAGGGTAGTGAAAATGAGATGCTTGAGTTTGTTCATATGTTTAATAGTGCAAGTGAGCATAAAACCACTTTTTGCAAATCCATCTCTAGAACAATGTCATAAAGAAATTAATACGCTTGCCGAAGAAGGCAAAGATTTAGCAAGCGAAAAAGGATTAAAAGGCCTCATTGATAAAGCACAAATTGGATCTATTCGAGCACTGGGTGATAAATCAACCCTCGATGCCTGCACCAAAACGCGCAATAAACTCTCAAAAATTATCGACACGATTAAACCGCAGGCACTCCCTTCATCATCGAATTGAGCACAATCACGCCATTTTTCATGAGGGTTTAACACCAGAAATTGATCTATTTTTCAATTTATTATTTTTATAGCCGCGCATACATTGAATGATAAGAAGGGGTGTAAACAAGACAATAGCCCAAAACTTTTCTCCAACGAGTACCATATGCAAAACCACAGCAGCTTCAGCAAAGTAGACTTTACGATGCAACCGCTTCCATTTCAAAAATCCCATTTTCTTTTGAGATGCCTTTGTGCTTGTAACAGTCAACACCATAAAAATAGGCATAGCTATAAAAACAACGGGGATAAGTGCTGGGTGCACCATATATGGAATCATAGCACTGAGACTGCCGCGTTTGATCGCAAAGCAAAGAATATGGATCAGAGCATAGATAAAGCAAGACACACCAAATTCTTGACGGTAGAGATTAAGCCGCTTTAAAAGCACAACGCGTGGAAAAATGGATTTAAGTGGATTAAGAGATAAAACACCAATCAAAAACCCGACGGCCGCATATCCTGTGTACGGGGTCAATAATTTCCAGAACGCAGGGTGAACCACGAGCATTACCAACATTATCGCAGCAGGAACCTCTGCAAAAATCCAAACCCTATATTTTTTCCAAAAATATTCATGCATACCTTTTATTCCCTTCATCCACGATAAGCAGAAGCTTTATGATGACGGCTCTACTTTAAGTTTATTCTTAACATCTCGAACGCCTGAAATTTCTGCGGCTCTCTGCTCTGCATAACTCGCTTTTAGGGCGGAGTTAACAGCCCCAGAAAGCTTGATAATTCCATTTTCGGAAGTGACGGTAATTTTGCTATCGGCTAAGTTTTGATCAGTGTTTAATATTAATCGAACAGTATGCGCAAGTGTCTCATCATCAACGCTTCCCTGTGTTCCTTCAAAAAAATGGCTGGATCCGCAACCATTCATCAGTATTACAGACATCAACCATACAATACTTAATTTTAAGTTTTTCATCCTATAATCATCCGAAAATGCAACCCCCTACAAAACTAAAGTCTTGGTGTATTGACTGAAATCCTAGCATCTATATTATGAAAATCAATAGGTCAGCCTTTTTACCAGAACCTTTTTAAAATAAGCATTGTAAAGATTTTGCATTCAATCACAGAAAATTTAACCTTATTATTGAGGATAGAATAGATAATGTTAGCGCTTCGCTTCTTCACGCTTTTCGCACTTTTCTCTTATTCTTTGCATGCATCTGCTAGCTCCACACAAAATCTTCAAAGTGATATGGAAGAAGTCTTGCTGCCAAATTTCAGAGTGCGCCACGAAGCCTTTATCAGCGCTCATAGCCCTCATGCTTTAGAAGATAAAGAAAAACAAGTTGCAGCATTCTCCAACCTTTCAACCGCCTATCATGCAAAGGCGAAATTTCTTTTGGAGCTATCAAACAAGCAAAGCATTTTTACTTATCTCTGGAGAGAGCAATCTCTAGAAAACTATCTGCCTGATCATTGGTCATTGCAAAAAATTGATACATCGGGCCTCTCTTACATCCGCTCAGTGCCATTTTCTCTCACCTCATCAGAAGCCCCTTTAATCCAAACAATCGATCTTAAATCGTTATCTCAAAGATTTTTGCTTGTGGCCTATTATTACAATAGAGTGGCCCTTGACCGCACTCAAAAAGATGCGCAATCCGACTATCTCCACACGCAAGAACACCTTGAAAATGACTTATGCAATCCTGCTTTTGCCCCTTTTTGGTCATGGACCTTGAGTTGCTCGTATATTAAAGAACCTCTGCCCCATGCCGATGATCCTAAAAACCCGCAACGTTTTGCCAAAAAGCATGCCGTCGAACTCCATCAGCACTATAAAGACTTGCAGACTCTTTCAGAAAATTACAGTGATTTTTATAAAGAATTAGAGTTTGAGACTTTAAATGGCATCATTTTACGTCCTTCAAGTACGACAGGACATTATGAAATATCAACATTTTATCTACAAGAGCTGCAGAAGGAATATGCACAGCAAGCAGCATTTTTTGAGGACAGGCTCGCGTGCACAGCATCCACATCACAAATATCTCCAAGATCAAGAGAGGCGATGGCTCTAAAACGTCGTATGATCGATGTGAATACGGAAAATGAAATCCAAGCACTCAAGCTGCTACAAAGACATTCTTTATTTTTTGCTATCATCAGCTCAGACTTTCTTGATATGCCAAAGGCTTATGCATCAAAACTCGACAGATTTAATGATCCATCAAGACACTTACACAGACAAGCAACACATGCAACGTTAAGCAGAATCGCCAAATTTTTCGAAACCAATCATCATCTTCTAAGACACATTTTTCACGAACGTATGGCGCTTATGTTAAGCCGCATCATGCTTCTTCGATCAAAAAAACAAGATGCTCCTTTTCCGCCTCTCAGCGCATTTATTTTTAGGCAGTATTTATTAGCAGATTTGGATATCTATGAACACACGCTAGAAGCTCTTATCGCTGTAACCAATCAATATGCGATTCCCTCCTCTTCTGCCATACCTTCTTCCTCTGTGGAATCTCACGCCTCTTCCGCAGAAAGTCATGAGAGCAAACCACACAAAAAGAGTTTCTTTGCAAGTGTTCTATCAAAAGTAACTGGACCTACGAGCACGCCAAGGGCTCAAACGGATGCAAGAACTGTTCACCCAAACCCACTTTTTGGCCTACCGCCATTACAAAAAACACCGAGTGCAGAGATAAGAGGTCCCTCTCTTAGCGCATCATCAATACAGGAAAAAACTTCATCAGACATACCTCCCTTATCCCTCTCAGCGCCAAGCCAAGATCTGAGGCTAGCACCAATATCATCCGCTTCCCTGTCCCCGCGTGCTCAAAAAAGCACCCCCCACGACAGCAAAAGGTTACTACGCCTTCACTCTTTGCGCACACTCATAAAAGGCTCTGACTCAATACCGTCTCATTCTCCACGTCGCAATCACACACCGCGGGATGATCGCCAAAACT
>JBQCDM010000181.1:0-8667 GCA_051961235.1 Nucleicultricaceae bacterium (SeqCode) | reverse complement strand
AAATATATAGTAACTTCAGAAATTTTATTTTGTTTCATAGGCTTTCTAATCACCGAAAAATTATTATGTTAAGCATAGTAATAACTATACAATGAAAATCATATAATGAAGAAAAATTTTCCATAGTGCCTCTAGCATTTTCAAGACCCTACCGCTACGCCGGCTTTAGTTCTCTAAAAAGTTGTAGGATCATAAAGCCCTCAATTTCTAAAACTCAGGAAAATCATGATGTTGAGGACATGTGTGCCTTCAAGCGGCGTGTTCGCATGTATTAGAGATGGAGAAGCCAAAATAGAGATTTTGGAGGTAAAATGGCAAAACTAGAGAAAGCAAGGCACAGGTGTAGCAGCAAGATAAAACGCAATAAAGCTTGTAAATACTGAGGTTGCTAGATTACTTCATTACGTTTTCAATAACGCGAAGAAAAATCAGTTTAACAAAATTTGGCGGAGGGAGTGGGATTCGAACCCACGGTACGCTTGCGCGCACAACGGTTTTCGAGACCGCCCCGTTCGACCGCTCCGGCATCCCTCCAATACCCCTAGGTATTAAACGATGGCGGAGCAATTGAAAAGCAAAAATTCAAAAAACTCAGTCGATAATATATCCTAAGTTTTTAAAAATCCGATCTAGAGGTCCAAACGTGAAGTCATTCATAAAAATGTGCACATAAAAAAGCCTTTAAAATCAAGGTATTTCGCTATATTTCAAGAAAAATGTTAGAATAATGATATTTTCTGATCCTTTATCTTGACGATTCCGCAGAGAGAGGTTACAAAAAGACAATTCTTTTCAGTGATGGCGGGCGTAGCTCAGTTGGTTAGAGCGCCAGTTTGTGGCACTGGAGGTCGTGGGTTCAATTCCCATCGTTCGCCCCATCCCCATCCTATTTGATTTCTGCTTACTTTTTCTTGACCCTCGTTGGCGCGTTTTTAAGCATCTTGCTTTGCTTCTCTTTCTCTGCAAAAAATGACTTTACATCTTTTTCACCACTTGTGAGAAATGCCTTATAATCGTCTAGGTCTCCTTCAAAGCGTGATACCGTGTTGTTGGCCACGAGCCACAAGCGATCAGCCGTTAACTCAAGCAAGTGCCAGTCGTGCGTAATAAGTATGACAGCACCGAGAAATGCATTAATCGCCATAACGAGCGATTCGCGTGTCTCCACATCAAGATGGTTTGTGGGCTCATCGAGAATAAGAAGTTGCGGTGAGGTGGCTGAAATCATAGCAAAATTGAGTCGCGCCTTTTCGCCTCCAGAAAGCTTACTCACTAAAACATCTGCTTTTTGTTGGCTAAACCCAAACCGCCCTAATCGTGCCCGTATTTGATCAGGACGCATGTTCGGCAGCATATGCGCCATATGATCAAAAGCTGTTTCATTGGGCCTTAAGCTTTCAATCTGATGTTGGTGAAAAAAGCCCACACGCAGTTTTTGCGAACGATGGATCTCACCACTCAAAGGTTTCAGATCCCCTGCCAAAAGCTTTGCAAACGTTGATTTACCGTTACCGTTTTGGCCAAGAAGCGCAATGCGATCTTCAAAATCGATACGCTGATTCAGGTTTTTTAAGACGATCTTATCTTCATATCCTGTTGAAACTTTCTCTAACGTCATTAAGGGTGGTGGTAGCGTGTCTGGCTCAGGAAAGTCCAAAACGATGGATGGCGCATCTTTGCTTTCCACCAATGGATCAAATTTTTCAAGCATTTTAACACGACTTTGCACCTGCCGCGCTTTGGATGCTTTGTAGCGAAAACGATCAACGAACTTTTGAATATGCGCGCGTCGCTCATCTTGCTTTGCACGTTCCGCTGCTTGGGTTAGTAGACGCTCTCTTCTCGTTTTTTCGTAAAAATCATAATCACCAACATAAAGATTGAGCTTCAGTTGATCTAAATGAAAAATCCGGTCAACCACTTGGTTCAGCATATGCCGATCGTGGCTAATCATCAAAATAGTGCGTGGATAGCTTTTTAAATATTCCTCAAGCCAAATCGTTGCTTCAAAATCAAGGTGGTTGGTCGGCTCATCCAGTAGCAACAAATCTGGTTCTTGAAAGAGAACAGAGGCGAGCGCCACACGCATACGCCACCCTCCTGAATAGGATTGCAAAGGCTTATGTTGCGCCTCTTCGTCAAAACCAAGACCATAGAGAATTTTTGACGCCCGCGCTGGTGCTGCATAGGTATCCGCTTGCGTTAGCCGTTCAAGAAGCTCTGCTAGAACTTCTTGATCTTGCTCTTGTTCTATTTGTTTAATAAGCGTTTCGTACGATGGTGATGATTTTAATACAAAACTATGAGGTGTATCATCGCCTGGGTGAATTTCTTGGGCGACCATACCCACTATGGCCCCTTTTTGCACCTCAACATCACCTTGATCAGAATGCGCTTCACCTAAAATCAACTTAAACAATGTTGATTTTCCAGTGCCATTACGCCCCACTAAACCTGCATGTTGTCCTTTAGAGAGAACAGCATTGACCCCTTCCATGAGGGTACGCCCAGCAACACGGTATGTCATATTTTTGATGGTGAGCATTCTTTTATCCGCTTAATATTATGTCGTCATTTAATTTCTATACCTCTGCTAACATATTTTAGGACCAATGTCTTTATGAAAGCTTGGCATCTTAGATTTGAGTTGTCGTAAGGCATTGATGAAGGAATCAGCCGCCCTTATGGGGCGACCGACAGTGGATATCAACTTTTAAGTATTTTTATCAATAGAGTTCGTTTTATTAATAGTTTTGTGGAGCAAATCCAATGCGGACAAAAGGATCTCTTACATACGGAATTGTCCTCTTTGTATAAGTCATATCATCACCATGCGAGAATACTCCTGCAACATTTTTTTTATCTGCGTCCAACAACCCCTTATGGGAAGATCCCTTACGCTCGTTGATACTCTTTTTACCATTGATATGACGCCAAAGACTTGCAACTTGCCCGTAGGAAACATTTGTCCACGCCTCTGGATCAAAAAGATTCTGCCAGGTTTTAAAATGCGTACCAGAAAGTTGATTCAATGTAATTAAGGTTCTATACTGCATAGGCGCATTTCCATGAAACATACGCATACCACGAGGCGGTAAATATTGACCTTGCAACGTTTCTATCGCAGCTGGCGCCGGGGCGTTCTCTACATTTTCTTTATCTACGCTTGCCTTTGTTCTCTGAGTATTTTCTTTTCTAGGCTTAATGGCAGACTGCGTTGGTTGAGTCGTTACCTTTGCTGGTTTAATAGCTGGCTGCGTTGATTTTGCATCCGTTGCAACTTCATTTCCTTTAGAATCAATATTATGAGGCGAAAAGACTGGTTCAGCTGGATGTTTTGATGCAACTTCCTTTTCATTGAGGGTTAACTGATCTAAATTTTGTGCAAGATCTAAAACCTCTACATGCTCTTCATCAATCTCCATAGGCTTTTCATCAAGCATTGTGAGAGGAGCATTTGGGGTTTTGCTCTCTTTCTTTATGTCCACACCAGAACGCGGCGCTTCAGCTTCAGGCGCAGCAGGCAATAAAGATAATGAGATAGAAACATCTTTTTTGTTTTGATCAGAACATGTGCTGTCTTGTGGTTGTGCTGCTGCATTGTTACTCGATGAATTATTATTTTGAGCATTTGCCCTCTTTTTATCTCTCCTTTTTTTACTCTTTGATATTGTTGGCGCCAATGTTAGAAAGCCAGGCGCTTTTTCTCCCTCTTGATTAGAAAGTGTAATCTGTTGTGGTTGCGCTACTTCTTTATTGCTGGATTTGCTGTTATTTTCAACTTTTCTCTTATTTGTGTTTTCACCCTTGCCTGAACTTGCTACAGTCTGAGTTTTGATAGGTGCTGGAGCAAGAGTAAGGGTAGTTTTAGGCATCAGCCATTTTGGATACTGAAGCGCAGGAATTTTTTGGTATTTCTCCCATGATCGATCCTGTAAACTGCGCTCATAAGCATTTGACCTGACTATCACAAAACCCTTCTTTCCATCTTTAATGGTAGATTTTTGCCAGGTATCCGAAGCCAAGTAATTCTCCCAGAGTTCATTCTCCACCCAGCCATTAACCTCGTGTATCACCTTACCATCCACTACTACTTTATTCAGTTTGGCATGTTCATCAGGATTTCCTAAATCTTCAGTCTCACCTATTAGTAAGGGCCACAAGGAGGGTGTCACAGCAATAATGCGGCGCATCAGGTCTGTGAGCCCTTCTGTACCAACTATATTATATAGACCACGGAGCATATAAGTATGCGATTGATGTACATCGGTATCGCTTAGAGAAAGAAAAAAGGATAGATCAGTACTTTCCAACTGCTCTGGAAGAGTTGTCACCCTATCTTTAGAGACCATACCAATTCCATTTGTCTCCCTGCGACTTGATGAGGCCTTTGACTCAAGCTCCAAAACTCTGTTTTGTGTATTCTCATGGTGAGATCTTGAGACCTTTAGAAACAGCGCTTCAGCACTTGATTGACCCGATTTTATATTTTGCAAGTCCTTGACCCACCCCTCAAGTGAAGAAATATTGAGTTGATAGTAATCAATTAAAAAAGAGAGATCTCCTGAAAATTTTCTTTTAATATATTCTTCTTCATCCTTTATATAGGCTGTATATTTCTCTATATGTCTGATGAGGTGATTGATTTGCTCGTCTCTTCTATCTTCATCGGATAATTGGGCACGTGCCGATGTGGCATAAGCGGGTTGCAGAGGAAGCGCTATTGTTGCTGCGGATAATGTGAGAGATAAAATAAGATGTGAAAATTTCATGCAGGTCCTTAATAAGTTTTATTGTTCTTAAAACAAAACTTTCTTATATAAAAAAATAAAAAATAATTTATGTATTAAAAGTAAGTTTTTTGGAAAATGACAATAAAAAATAAAATAATCAATAATAAATATTAGATGTATAATACAAAATTATATACTGATGAAAGAAAAAACTTAACAACCTTAAATGCGGCACAATAACATGGATCTTGACATAAGATTATTTATTGGCAGTCACTTCAAATATTTAAAAACCCCTATACACCCCTCAAGAAATAAAATTAAAGTGCTTTTAAATATTTTTTAGATTACTATGACAGCACATATTGGGATGATACGTTGTAGAGAAAAAAAACAATGAACCCTTCAGCATTTAACAACCAAACGCAGCATCATATAGAATTAATCGACGCTCTTTATAAAGATAACCTTATTACGCGCCCTTCTCGCAATCTTGCACTTGAGCATGCAGGGCTCACGCGCACTTGGGATCTTTGGGCATCCAGATTGCTCCTATGGTTTGGTGTTGCCTTTGTTTTAGCGGGCATTGTTTTCTTTTTTGCTTTCAATTGGGACAAATTGTCGCCTTTTTTAAAGTTATCTCTTATTCAGGCAGGTCTTATTTCATCAACGCTTCTCTCAGTTTATTTTGATAGAAATCGTACATTATCCATCGTTTTTGCAATGGCATCTGCTCTTTTGGTGGGCGTCTTTTTTGCTGTTTTTGGACAAATCTATCAAACGGGCGCCAATAGCTTTGCCTTATTTTTAATATGGTCCCTTTGCCTATTGCCCTGGGTTTTTCTATATAATGCTACACCCTTATGGTGCTTATTCTTCATTGTATCAGAGACTGGAATAATTCTTTGGTGGTCGCAGACGATACCCCATAACGAAAGCAACATAAATTATATTTGTTTGATTTTAACCGCAGTGAATTTTGCCTTGTATCTGATGCGCGAAAAACTTTTAAGTTCACGCCTCACATTTTTGAGAGAATCATGGATGCGCTACGTCTTAGTCTTCTTTTCACTAGCCTTTAGCACCCTTCCGATCCTAATATTTATACTTGACCGCGCATCACTGCACCAAGCCTCTACTATCTCGTTTATTATTTACGGCGTTCTTTGGCTGTCACTTTTTGCTTATCATCGGATTTATAAATCGGATCAGATTGTATTGGCCCTGCTTCTCTTAAATACATGTGTTGTCATAGAAACGTGGCTTATTCGAGAGCTCATCCTTAGCAAGACTCAACTTGGCGATTCAGCAAATATCCTGCTTATAGCCATTTTGACTTTACTCCTATTCTATGGTGGTTTTTTATTCTATCGTCACATCATACAATCACAGGGAGATTCAACCCGTGACACATAATACAATACCAAGCGATTGGATCAACACACTTGGCCTTGCAACATTATCAGATTTGGAAAAACAAAAAATATATGCTTATTTAGAGACCAATGGAAATGTTCAAAAACTATCGCGCGCCATGCGATTCTTTTTAAGCATTGGAGCATTTCTTTCTATTTTATTTCTGGGTTTTTATATGGAATCCACCCATTTACTCACCAAATATGGGACTATGGGGACAGCCTTTTTTTTCATCCTCTTTTTAACACTCAGCCTTGCATTTGAGCGTCTCACAAGAGACCGTCAAAATGAACCGCTCTTTGTCTTTATTTCTCACGTTTCATGGCCTTTGATGTTTTTAAGTAAGCTGAGTTTTTGTCTGCTTACACTAGAGCTGTTTCCACAGCTTTCTTGGATTTGGACAATTTCTGCTAGTCTTATTACAGTGGCGGCCTACCCATTTTATTCAAAACCAATAGATCGATTTATATCTGTTTTTATTTGTCTGACCTTAGTTTGCAAAAATATTGTTGATGATATTCATGTTATTGATAAAAATTTTTGGCTCTACCTCGTTCTTATATTAGAAGCTATTGTTGTTATGGCAGTTTCTATCTCTCAAAAATCTCACTACACGCTCACTCCTCTACTCTACGCTTTTATTGGCGCGTTACTCATTCAGACCCTCATGCTGATTGATATGCCTATCTTTTTTGCCGCAAAAAAAACTGCGTTAAACCTATTGATTGTCAAAAGCATTTATGGGGTTAGCATTTTTGCCGTCGTTTTGAATCTGCTGCGCGAGAACAATAGCTTCAATCTTGAAATATTGGGATTAACGTTAATAGGCATTTTGCTCTTGAGCTTTTTTTCACCAGCGGGTCTACTCCTTGCACTTTTGTGCCTTATCTTAGGGTACGCCAATCATGAAAATAATATGTCGTGGATCGGTCTTGCCTTTATCCCCATATTCATTGTGCTCTACTATTATCATCTTGAGCTCAGCCTCCTTGAAAAATCGATCCGGCTTTTTTTAACAGGCGTCACCCTTATAGCATCCCAAATTTACATCGCATGGCGTATGAAAAGCTTTAAAGGAGCAATTCCATGAAGCGGACATTCATCCTCATCTCATTAGCTTTTATCATTGGCTACTTTAATTATAGTATTTTTCAAAAAGAACAAATTTTAAAATATGGAGAACCTGTATATCTAAAAATCGAACCCGTTGATCCACGATCTTTGATGCAAGGTGACTATGTCATATTTAAATATTCATTGACGAAAACTATTAAACAAACACCTAAAAATCCAACAGGTTTTGTCGTCATTAAGGTGGATGAAAACCGTGTTGGGCATTTTGTACGTTTTCATCAAGATGAGCTCTTGCTTGAAAGTGAAAAGCTCCTCCCCTATCGCACACTTTTTGGCGGAATCGAGATACGTCCCAATTCATTCTTTTTCGAGGAGGGTCATGGTCGCATTTTTGAAAGAGCACCCTACGCTATGCTTAAATTTAAAGGCGCTCATCAATTGGTCTTGTATGGGCTAGCGGATCAAAACTTGAAACAAATAACAGCAGCAAAATAAGTTTTTACGGATCCTATCATGCCACCCGCAATCAACTTAAGGAATCAAAAAAGCTTTTGCCCATTTCCTACTTTTGGGTCAGCACTGATAAGACAGATGGCGCCATCAGGATCAGCAAATCCCACCAAAAGAAACTGTGAGGTAAAGCCCGCGATGTTTTTTTCTCCTAAATTTACGCACCCCACTATGCTTTTTCCAATCAAACTCTCCGGTGTATAATGAACGGTAATCTGTGCAGACGTTTGAAGAATGCCATAGGCTGGACCAAAATCGGCCCATACTTTATAGGCTGGTTTTTTAGCACGTGGAAAAGTCTCGACCTTAATAATGGTGCCTGATCTTAAATCAACTTTTTCAAATTCTTCGTAACTTATGGTGTGCATGCGCTGATTTCCTTTGTGATGAGGCCAATAAGTCGAATGGGAGATTCTGTTGCGCCCTCAATTTTTAAAGGTGAGACCAAAACCCAGCCACCAAAACGAGGCATACGGCCTAAATTTGCAACATTCTCCAAAATAAAGCCACCTTTTGACAGAACGGCTTGGTGTACTGGATAGCCCGACTCGGGCAGATCTGGAGACAATGTATCAATGCCAATCCCGATACATTGACGTTCAAGCAGAAGCGCTGCCGCATCACCCGAAATGGTCGGAAAAATCATTGAATTGCGGTATGATACAGCGTCTATCCATCGCTGATCCCAGCCTGATGACACAAGCGCAATAGCCCCTTTTGGAAGCAAGCCATACTTCGCCTCGTAGTTCAAAACATCTTGAGGCAGAAGTTGTGCTGATGGATCATTTTGCGCTTTAAGGCTGATATCGAATAGCACAAGAGGTGCCAATAAATCATTAAGATCAAAATCATCAATGGCTGTTTGATCTTTGAAGCAATGACGCGGGGCATCCATATGCGTTCCAAGCCCTGCTTTCAGTGAGAATTCTTGAAC
>JBQCDM010000180.1:0-14734 GCA_051961235.1 Nucleicultricaceae bacterium (SeqCode) | reverse complement strand
CCTGCAAACTTCGCCATTTGATCGAAAATCTGAGAGGCGAGCGCTTCTTTGATGCCATTTTTTTCTGCACCATCCACAAAAATTTGGCGCTGTGCATCCATCTCTTGCTTGATCTTCTTACCCATCGCACGTCGCAAAAGGTCTGCAGCGCCTAGACTATATCCGCCAAGAACCTGTGCGATCTTCATAACCTGTTCCTGGTAGACCATCACACCAAAAGTCTCTTTCAAGATATCCTCAAGAGCAGGATGCAGATATTGCACAACTTCTTGCCCATGCTTGCAGGCAAGGTACCTTGGAATATCGTCCATAGGCCCTGGTCGATAAAGCGCTACAAGCGCAATCAGTTCCTCAAAACGGTTAGGCTGAAGACGACGCATAACATCACGCATACCAGCACTTTCCACCTGGAATATACCCACCGCCTCAACGCGTCGAAGCAGAGCAAATGTCGCTTCGTCATCCAATGGAATACGCGACATATCAATGGATATTCCTCGGTTTTTTTGAAGCAAATCCACGGCTCGTTGAATAATGGTCAGTGTCTTAAGACCCAAAAAGTCAAACTTTACGAGCCCTGCCAGTTCAACATCCTTCATGTTAAACTGAGTTGCATTCGTCGCGCTTTTACCGTCGTGATAGAGTGGGACAATTTCATTCAACGGTCGATCACCAATCACAAGACCCGCTGCATGGGTTGAAGCATGGCGATATAGACCTTCTAGCTTTTGGCCAATATCCAGCAACTTTGCAACGGTTGGATCTTCCTTGGCTAAGGCATCAAATTGGTTATCCTGCGCAATGGCTTGCTCGAGTGAGACGGGATTGGCAGGATTGCTTGGCACAAGCTTAGAGAGACGATCAACTTGGCCATAAGGCATACCGAGCACACGCCCAACATCCCTCAAAACAGCACGCGCTTGTAACTTACCAAATGTGATAATCTGAGCCACACGATCATGCCCATATTTATCTCCCACATACTGAATAACTTCGTCTCGACGATCTTGACAAAAGTCCACGTCAAAGTCGGGCATAGAAACGCGTTCCGGATTCAAAAAACGTTCAAAAAGAAGACCAAAGCGAATAGGATCAATATCTGTAATCGTTAAGGCCCATGCAACCACGGATCCAGCACCCGATCCACGCCCTGGGCCTACTGGAATCTTTTGATCCTTGGCCCATTTAATAAAATCCGAGACGATGAGATAATAACCCGAATACCCCATGCGAATAATAATAGTGAGTTCATGCTCAAGGCGATCAAAATACTCTTTGTTGATCTTCTCGCGATCTTCCTCTTCCATATCAGCATTATAAACCTGATTCTCCAGTCGAATGCATAGGCCCTTCATCGCTTGTGCACGCAGCTCATCATCCTCTCCAAGCTCGGTTGGAAAAGGCGGCAACATAGGTTTTGACGGCGTAATAAGATAACTACAACGGCGTGCCACATGGAGTGTATTGACTAAGGCTTCTGGAAGATCGGCAAAAAGCCGTCGCATATCCCGTTCTGACTTAAAATAATGTTGAGGCGTTACCTTTCGCCTGTCATGAACATTAATATATGTTCCATCTGCAATACATAAGAGTGCATCATGCGCTTGGTACAAATCATTCGACGCAAAGAAAACATTATTTGTTGCAACAATGGGAATATTAAATTCATCGGCCATTTTAAGCAAAAATGGCTCTGTTTCAGCCTCTTCAAGCAGACCATGCCTTTGGATTTCAATATAGAAGCGGTCTTTAAAAATTGTCTTTAACCGCACCAATTGGGCACGCGCATCATTCAACTGCTTTTTGACCACCAACCGATTGATACCACCGTCATGCCCACCAGAAAGTGCAAGAAGACCTTCTGATAAACTCTCTAGTTCATCTAAGGTAATGACGGGTAGTGCATAATTTTTATGCGGGCTCGTATAGGAATTACTCACCAGCTTCATAAGATTCTTGTAGCCCAGTTCATTTTGAACAAGGAGAACAAGGCAATCGCTTGTCTCATAAATATTGGTTGTCTGTTCTCGTCCTCGTGGGTCTTCTGGATGAAAAGCAAGACGCACCTGACATCCAACAATAGGCTGAACACCATTCTTTGCAGCAGAGAGAGAGAACTCCATGGCACCAAAAAGATTGCCGGAGTCTGTGAGCGCCACAGCGGGCATAGCGTGCTGTGCTGCAAGCCCAACAAGATCCTTCACCTTGATCGCTCCTTCTGCGAGCGAGAAAGCTGAGTGACAACGAAGATGAACAAACTCAGCGCATGGCATTGCCTTTATAAACTCCAAGATACAAGCATGATTTTAAACTGTTACAATAAATAGCTATATCTGCATAAATGAAAAAGCTCAAGAAAACTGATTTCTCGTTTACACCATCTGCGCTTTTAAGAAGCGCTTTGCGTGCAAAAACAGCGATCATCCATATCCTTCATCAGATATTTCTTAAGGGTAGTACTCGATAATCCTTCAATAAATGGCGCCACTGTTTTTACCTCAGCCCCCACTTCACGTGCTTGCTTTAAAAGATTTTTGCGCTGCGGGTTATCCGGTGTAATTGCAATAACTTTAGGCTCAATGATCTTAACTAAATTTAGATAATCGTCATATGTTTTGAGCACCGGTAAAAGAACCACCAAATCAACAGAAGACAACGCCGTTAAATTATAAGCTCTTTGATCTTGATTATGAAACGGCATTTTCTTTTTACGGCTCCATATGCTTTGATCGGGCTCAAGCGCAACAACCAAATAATCTCCCTTTTCACGCGCTTTATTCAAATACTGAATATGCCCATAATGGAGTAAATCAAAACACCCACCAACCAAAACAATCTGCTTTGGTAAGGATGACTTTACCTGATCTATATTCTCTAACTGAACGACTTTTGATGGCGCAGGGTTTTCCCTCACTGGCGAACTACATCCGACCAAAAGGGATAATAGGAACGCTGTCGAGAGCATAATATGCTTTTTCATGCCTTTAAAACCTCAATCATACCACCCCGCAATGTCACGATGCGATCCATGCGTCGTGCTAAATCCATATTATGGGTTGCAATCAAGGCTGCCATTTTTGATGCTCTCACCACATCCATGAGTTCTTTGAAAACATGATCCGCTGTTTCTTCATCGAGGTTGCCTGTCGGCTCGTCTGCAAGGAGCACCTGAGGGTCATTTGCAAGCGCTCTTAAAAACGCCACACGTTGCTGCTCTCCGCCCGAAAGCTTGGCTGGCACGTGCGTTTTACGCGGACCTAAATTCAACGTGTCCAACAGCTTCAATGCTTTTTCTTCCGCAACACGGGGTGATTTTCCAGCAATCATTTGAGGCAACATAATATTTTCAAGTGCCGTAAACTCAGGAAGAAGATGGTGAAATTGATAGACAAATCCAATGGTTTGGCGCCTTAGTGCTGTACGTTTTGCGTCCGCCTTTAAAGGAGCTTTATCCCCTGCTACAATAATTTCACCGCTTGTTGGCGTCTCAAGCAATCCTGCAATATGCAATAATGTAGATTTACCCGTCCCAGAATGCCCGACAAGGGCAACAACTTCCCCTTCATAGACTTTAAGGTTAGCACCTTTAAGAATATGCAATGTCTCTTGTCCTTGGGAAAAGGATTGTTTGATATCTCTTAATTCTAAAATACACTTACTCATAACGCAGAGCCTCCACTGGATCGAGTTTTGCAGCACGCCATGCTGGTCTTAGCGTCGCTAAAAAGGTGATTGCAAGAGCCATTGCAATCACTAAAACAACCTCCTCTATGTCCACTTTAGAAGGCAACCGTGAGAGAAAATAGATTTCTGCGTTAAAAAGCTCTGTACCAGATAACCATTGAAAAAACTGACGGATCCTTTCAATATTACAAGCGAGAAGCAGCCCTAAGATCCCGCCTCCAATCGTTCCTGCAACACCAATGGTCGAGCCCGTCAGAAGAAATATACGCATGATCATGCCACGTGTTGCGCCCATCGTCCTTAAAATCGCAATGTCTCGCCCTTTGTCCTTTACCAGCATAATCATGCTCGAAATAATATTAAAAGCAGCAACGATGATAATAAGCGTGAGAATAAGAAACATGACATTTCTCTCCACTTGTATGGCACCAAAAAAGTTTGAGTTAGCTTGCTGCCAATCGAGTACGCGCACGTCATTGCCCAAATCATTCAAAATGGTATGAACATATTGGTGTACCTTATCAGGGTGATCGACGAAAATCTCAAGCCCTGTCACCCCGTCTTCTAAACGATAAAATTTTTGTGCCGTTGTAAGCGGAATAAAAGCAATGCTTTTATCATATTCAGCCATACCAACGTTAAAAATTGCCTTGATCGTAAATGTCCTGGAACGCGGCATAGTTCCAAAAGGTGTCGCATTCCCTTCTGGCGCAATAAGCGTAATTTTAGCGCCAGGCAAGAGATTAAGCCGCTCAGCCATGCGCTTTCCAATAATAATCGAGTTTGGCTCATCAAAATCACTCAAAGATCCCATAATAATATTGGAAGAAATGAGCGTTCTGTTTTCCAAATCCTTGGCCCGGATGCCGTGCACCATAATGCCCATGGCAGCCCCTTGGGATGTGATCATGGCTTGCCGATCAATGAGCGGTGTTACCGCCTTCACACCGGGTATGGCACGAAGCTGTTCAGCATAATCATCAAAATGCGTTAATTGACGCTCGTATAAACTCGACACCCCAATATGCCCATTAAAACCAAGAATGCGTCCCAAAAGCTCCTCTCGAAACCCATTCATGACAGACATCACCACAATAAGCGTCGCAACACCTAACATAATGCCCAAAAAGGAAAAGCCTGCAATAATTGAGATAAAACCTTCCTTGCCTTTGGGGCGGAGATATCGAAAAGCGACGTTTCTAATAAATGGTGAAAGAAGCGCCATTAGCCCTGAACTCCTTTAACGATGAGATCTATCAAAGCATCCAGAGATACATTCTCCATAATTTCTCCACTCCGGCGGTTCTTAACTTCATACGCTTCTCTCTCAACCCCTTTAGGGCCAATACGCACTTGATAAGGAACGCCTATAAGATCCATGGTTGCAAACTTAACGCCAGCTCTCTCTTCTCGATCATCATAAAGGGTTTCTATACCATGATCGGCAAAGGCCTTATAAATCCGCTCAGATACGTCCACACATCCGGGATGATCTGCTTTCAGATTGATCAACCCAACCTTAAAGGGAGCAACAGCTATCGGCCATTTAATACCATCATCATCATGGTTCGCTTCAATAATAGCGCCAACCACTCGAGAAACGCCAATACCATAGCATCCCATATGGACAACCGTATTTTTACCATCCTTATCCGGCAAAGAAACGTTCAAGGCATCGGAATACTTCGTGCCAAGATAGAAGATATGACCCACTTCAATACCACGCATCGTCTTCAAGCGTTCTTGCGTCACACCACACGTCGAAGGATCGTGCATTTCTTCCTCGAACGCGTAAATTCCTAATAGACGATCAATATCAATGGTTGACGCATTCAAAACAGATTCGAGCTCTGCATCATAGTAAATTTGACTCTCTCCTGTGTGGGCCAAAACATGGAACTCGTGTGATAGGTCACCGCCAATCGCACCTGTATTTGCGCGCACGGGAACAGCGCGAAGACCTAAACGTGCAAAGGTTTTTACGTATGCTTCCAGCATAATGCGATAGCTCTTTTGAGCGCTCTCTTGATCAAGATCAAATGAATAACAATCTTTCATTAAGAATTCGCGCCCGCGCATAACACCAAATCGAGGACGAATTTCATCACGAAATTTCCAGTTGATTTGATAAAGCATTTTAGGCAAATCCCGGTAACTCTTTAGATGCTTTCTTGCAATATCAGCAACGACTTCTTCTGCTGTTGGCGTATAAAGCAAGTCACGGTCATGTCGATCTTTGATCCTCAACATTTCCTCGCCCATGGCATCATAACGGCCACTTTCATGCCACAGATCAGCTGATTGAATCGTTGGCATGATTATTTCTTGAGCACCCGCACGATTTTGCTCTTCGCGCACGATCCGCTTAATGTTATGCAAAACGCGTTGTCCGAGCGGCAACCACGAATAAATACCCGACGCCGCCTGATCAATCATACCTGAGCGTAACATTAAACGATGCGACACAATTTGTGCTTCACTAGGATTTTCTTTTAGAGTGGGGAGAAAGTAACGAGATAAACGCATAAATACCTAACCTTCAGGATCACATAAAAACTCCCACAACATAACAGATCTCTCAAAAAAAAACAGCCGAAAGTATGCGGTAATCTGAACAAGAAATGACAGATTCTATCTCACTGTCCCTACTGCCTATAATTCAACCATCTAAGACATTGATTACTAGACAAATAGACATGTCCTATATAGTGTGAGAAAAATCATTTTTTAATCATGGAATAGCTTATGAAGCACATTTCGCTCGCTCTATGTACTTTTGCCTTAGGATTGACATCACATCTATATGCCACATTTTTGCCTGATGCCGAGGGATCTCATCAGCCAGATAAGAACATAAAATCTCTTAGCACATCCGGTGATTGGTTAAGTGACGATGATCCTGTGGTAATTATTCCAAAGAGAGACTCTACAAAAAAACATCCAATGAAGTCTCTTTCTTTCAATTCAGAGAATATTAAGTCAAGCCACTCACCTCTTTCTGCACGCCTTGTTTTGACAATGCCAGCAAACCATACGCCACGGGAAATCAACATTGATAAAAAAATTCAGCAATTTGTTGAAAGTGATCATGAGGAAGATGACTTCTCTGAGCTTGATATCTCTGAGGCTCTTGAACGTCTTGCACTAAAAACAACACAAGAAAACCCTGCAACCGAAGATCTAACCTCGCAAGAACAACACGTATTCAAAACACCCCATCAGCAACCTATCGCACCCCAACGCCACTTGCTCGAGAAGATGATCGACACAGCAAAAAATTCAAGCTCTCCTGCAGAAGAAAGAATACTTCATGGGCGCCAAGCTCTCATGTGCCTCATTTCAAAAAGCACTTTATTAAGCACCTTTACGGGCAATGTCGACGACAGCATTCGCGTGCTCGTTTATTTATTGAGTGATTTAAATGATCCTTATGGAACATTGAGACTTGCCGAATATCTTCACAAAAATCCAATCCTTTTTCAGAATGCGACTGAAAAAGAAAACACATGTGTGACAAATCTTACAACTGAGGCCTCATTTAGACGTGCCTTAACTCTTGCCTTTGAAAGTTACGATCCAGAAGTTGAGAACGTGTACTTTTTTAATACCCTTAGGACCATTGTGAGCGAAGCTGTACTTCAGACTAAAACCCGCGATCATTTCTTTTATTGTATTCTCACCTCATTTATTGATGAAGTTTCTGTCGACACTCAAAAAACAGAGTTTATCAATGAACTTCGAAAGTCAAAAGATTTTGTCGAAAAACAATTTGGATTAGCTTTCAATCAATGATTCTGCTTTGTTTTCAGGTTGATTGTGCCATATAGCCTACCCTTCAATATTGCATATATTAGATCAAACACGCTGAAATCGTATAATAATTAGACCGCACAATATTTATATTCGAACAACCTCTTGAATTTACCCAAAAGAGACTTACATGTCCTTTAGGCGAACAAACGCCGCAAGAGAGGTAAGTCACGATTCACTTTAAGAAACACAAAAAAGACAGCCTAAAATAGCGCTTCTCAATACAAGAAAATCTCGTATCGTGAGATGTTCTTCCAACTTTTGTGTATCCTAATTGTGCATGATCACGATAACTGATCGAACATCTATCTCCTCATTTCATCTGAATATCAAGCGCTTAACCCGTTTGAGTTTCTGAAGTGGATCGTGACATATCAGCAGCTTCTTTAAAAGATTTTCCACGATTAGCCCCCACTTTACATTAATGAACAACTACGTTAAAAGGATCTTTAAGTCCTACAATGAGTCGTATACATGGATGTCGTATCTCAAATTGTTCTTTACTTGATGATCTGGTGGTTGGTGCTTTTTACAGTATTACCTTTTGGTATCGAGCGAGATGACGCTTTTGTTTTAGGCACTGACCGCGGTGCCCCCAAAAATCCACGCCTGTGGGTTAAATTGGCAATTACGACAGGGATCTCTTTTCTACTATGGTTTTTAGCTTCTTTTGCACTCAAACATCTCCTCTCTATTTAAGTTTAACGTATTATTAATAAATTTTTAAAAAATATCGAAAGAATTTATTGAAATATTAAAAACAATACTCATATAAAATTCAAAGATATTTATTTTTAAAAGATATTATTTCGTTAAATTAATTTTTGTTAAGTAATTAATTAAAATTTAACGAGTTTAATACACAATATAATTATGAACAAAACTTAAGGAGCGCTTCCATGAAGCAGGTGTACTTTGACTCAATCATGCTGATCGAGCGGCTGCATCGTCAATTTTTAGAAGTTATTCGTGTTGAATTAGATCGCATTCAATTAAGAGACATTAGTAACGTTCAATGCTTTATTCTCTATAATATAGGGAAAAACAGGCTGAGCGTTGGGGAGGTCACAAACCGAGGATATTATCTTGGGTCAAATGTTACATACAACCTCAAAAAGATGGTTGAAAATGGATATATTGATCAAGAGCAATCTCAACATGATAAACGATCAAGCCACATCTCTCTATCCAAAAAGGGTTTAGATCTTTATGAGCATTTTGAGAAAATTCTAAATGATCATGCTAAAAACATGAAACATAATGGTATTCTTGACGAAGATCTTAAAACACTCAAAAATATTTTACAAAAGCTAGAGAATTTTTGGACTTTCACGGCAACGCACGACGTCAGATTCAACTAAGACTATTAGCGGTGATTCAATGATGTGATGCACCTTCATCTCGTTGAATCACTCTGAATCCCATCGTCTCTTGGTCAATATAGTGTGCAATTGTTTCCTCATCAAAGAGTGGCAATTTCCAAGCAATTTGAGGAAACTCCGTCTTTACCTTAGATGTAGAAGCAAACATACCTTTATCATATATATCGACTGAATCTACACGCGCCCTTAAAGACATATGCGATTCTTGTACGTCCAAGAAAAACCCTACCCCGGCATAAGCATAATCAATACTATTATTTTCTAACGAAAACGCGCTCCGGTCTGACGGTATCACATAATACGTATTATCTTTTGATCGATACTCCAATACAAACTGCACACGATCTACGAGCGGATAAATGGGGCCAATATATCCCGAACTGAGTTCATGAGCACTCTGCCACGTAAAGGGCAACTGAGAAAAATCAAAATTAAGTGAACGCGAATGTGTTGTGGCTAAATTTAATAATTTAACGCTCACAGAAAGGCCATTCAACTCAACGCCTTTCTCAGCAACTGATCGCATCAAGCATGAACCAACATCAAGCGGCAAGCACTCTTCTTTACAATAACTTTCCCTGACCGCTTCGGGTGTTAAATACTTTTGAAGCACCGCATCGCTTATCCTATTATTATCTCTATCAAGATCAAGAAGCACCAATTCAGAACGATATTGCAAATCGGAGCAATCAGTCACCCGCATCCGCATCTCGATAACATTACTAAACTCTTCGGATGGCTCAAAATTTATGCTTACAGTAGGCTTTAGAAAAGATTTCGGAAACTTATAGAGAATTTGATCCCAATTGAGTGTTTGATCTGCATTAAGGCCTAGATATATTTTACTTGTCCCGTCACGTAAGTCACTTGATGATGTTGATGCGTCTACATTAGAAGAATCGTGTTCATTTTGCAGGTGTTCACCTTGTAAAAGAACGCCGAGCCCAACTAATTTTGATTCCGCATCAACAACATCTACCGGCAAAGTAATCCGATTATGAGGCAGCATTACTTCTTGTTTAGTAAAGATTGTTTTCCCATCTTTGAAAACATACGCGAGATTCAATGTGCCCATAAAAGAAGGTATAGGCCGATCCTCCTCCAAATCTTCATCAGAACAAGTTGAAGCAGAAACACCAGGAACTATGACAGCACTACTTAAAATAAGAGAAAAAATTACTTTCCGAATCATACAAAACCCTATCTCCCTTTGAATCATCAAAACCATAGTCATAGGCTGATTTTGCACGTATGGTCAAGTTTTCGATTATAAATTTTTTTTATATCGTGAGAACTTTAAAACGAAAAAAGCTTTTGATATGCGCTTGCACGTCAAAAGCTTTTTTAGCTTCCCTCTTAAACTTAGCCATCATTTTTAATGGTAAAGTAAGATCTGCTATAAAGAACCAGAGCACTTATTCTTAATTTTGTAAATATGCTTCTAATAGTTATCATTGGTCACCTAAGCAGACCTGTCAAGATTAATTTTTAGAATATTAATAGTGGGAAAGGCCCAAAGCTTGAAAGGAAGCTTACCACGGGTTTGAGGAGTTAAATCTAATAATACATCTGTAAAGTTTACTCCAAACCACTTAGTAACCTAAAAACTATTGCCTTTCCCATAGATTTAGTTTCTCAGACTATTATTAATAAATGGTATATATTTATTATTTACTTCAATAAAATTTATAAAATAATTTTTTTTCATTATTTTTCTTCACTATATTGAACAATTGAAAAAACTAGAGTAATACTCACTGCAATTCACGTATAAGAAATGTATGATATGACCCAAAAGAAATTGGCAGCAACAACACTCGATCCCCATAAAATTCAAGACCTTCTTCTCTATCGTGATGGACTGATCTTAGTACTCAATAAACCGAGTGGTATCCCTGTTCATAAAGGTTCAGGCCCTTATACGCCTTTTGATTCTTATTTTAGTGCTTTTCAATATGGTCTCAAAAATCCACCCTGTCTTGCCCATCGATTGGATCGTGAGACCAGTGGTTGCCTTGTTTTGGGCAGGCACCCGAAAGCCTTAAGGCGCTTGAGCGATTTATTTTCATCCAACCTTATTGAAAAAACTTACCTTGCCCTTGTATACAACACCCCAAATGAACCTGAAGGGATAATTAACTTTCCAATCATGCCAAAAACAGAACAATCCAATCACTGGCACATGAAAGTAGATCCTCAAGGAAAGACCGCCTTAACGCGGTATCGCACTTTAGACCGTTTTGGTGCTTTTTCATTATTAGAGCTTAAACCTGAAACAGGACGCACACATCAGCTTCGCATCCACACGGATGCCTCAGGATTTCCCATTGTTGGTGATAGTATTTATTTTTCGAATCGTCCAACGGATGCTAAAAAATACAACCAACTGCATCTCCATGCCTATCGTGTTGTCATCCCCTACAATAAAAATAAAGAGGCGATCACCGTGACCGCCCCTTTACCAGAACATTTTATAAAAATCCTTCATGAATTAGGCGCTTCAAAAAGCACGCTAGACGCACTTAATCAGAGCTCAACCGACACTTCTTCTGCCTAAAGAGAGAGTATCTACGGCTCTTTTCATTGCCTACACACCCTCCATCACTGGTATCCTATCACTTCCTTCATCATCCGTAACAGGCGTAATTTCTGTTTGCCCCGAATCTTCTGACTCACTCACAGTATTTTCAGACATTTTTAAGTGAAAAAGGCGTGTTGTAATTCCCTGCAAACCTGTTTCTTGCTCTTGCTCAATCTGCCAGAGATAACTGTCATTATCATCTGTCATGCTGATCGATTTTGGAAAACCTGGATCTTCTCCATCTTTTATTTCGCTTAACAGTTTATTTTTAATTTGTTGAATAAAAATACTGAGCGCCTTTCCTTTTCGCATGCCAGAAAAAATAACACCTCGATATATGATCATAAAGGTTTCTCCAAACTCTCCTTCTTCTGGAATTTTAAAAACACGCACTTCCTTACCAAAAGGCTCATCAAAAAGTTCTTCCGTGTCCAACCCTGTATGGACATTTGCAAGCATTTGATCTCCAATCCCTTTAAACATCTCTATTGTTTCAGGATCAGGTTCATGATCCAAGTAGCGATATCCTCTCGATGTTAAAATTATCTTTTTTGATTGTTGCGCATGTAATCTCAAAAGAGCTTGTTGCGTAATATCCCCTTCATGCAGCCCTGTTTCTCGCTCTTCCTCATGATCACGTGGCGTTGCAATAACATCATCGTAGTCAAAAAAGTCTATATCTTCCATGCCGCGTGGTGAACAACGCGGCGATTGAAAAGTTGAGTAATCATCAGCAACATCCATAAGGCTTTGAATCGTTAATCGTGATGATTGTGATGCTTGGCAGGTAGGTGTCGCAGCAAAAACGACAAAGATAATCACAATATATTTTAACATATAAGCCTCCTCTGATTGTTAAAAGCACAGAGGAAAAAAATACGCTTTTTATATTAACAGAGGATGAATTTTTATTTTTAGATTTCAACAAATTTATTATTTACAAATACTTATTTTATTGATCACCTACCCATCAACACACGCAATGAGACATAAAAAAGTACGCTACAGATCTTGTCTCTTTATTCGAATATAAGCCTTTGACTTTTTCACTTCACTCTATATATATTATTGCCAATTATGAAATTTTAATTCGCACGTCGCTAAAGAAAGGCCCCCATGCGTATTCCTGTTTTTTTACTTATTAACCTTGCTGCATCAGTCAGTTTTTCACCTCTTTATGCCTCTGCCAATAATGCTGAGGAACAAGACCCCATCGCACAACCAAGAGCTCACAATGCCAGTCCAATAGATGTCCTCCATGCAATTATCTTAAGAGAACGCGCGCGTGAAGAAAATCCTCGTCCTCATGGCATTGTTCAACTGGAAGACTCATTTGAAGAATATAACTCAGTGGAAAGATCTTATGGTCATGATGAGGTGGATGATAATGATGGTGATCTTGAACAAAGAGCCATAGAAAGGGCGATCAAACAATCTCTTGCAGATTTAAAGGGTGAACCAGAAGTAGGTCCGAGCCTCCCTGCTACTGATGTTTCTGTTGACCATGACTTAGAGGAAGCCATCCAACTTTCTATTAAACTTAATGCTGGCGCAGAAAAAAGCGTTACCGACGTCTCAAAACTCCATTTCCAATTAGACGCGGATAGTTTTCCAATGGAAGCCACAGTTCTTCAAAAAGCTAACTGGAAAACACAAGAAGGCAAGACCTTAGAAGCAATCGCAAATCAGCTTAGAGAGAAGGGTGTTATGACGACAAAAACTTTTCTTGCTCAAGCCGGTGATGATACGGTCGAGGTATTCCCTATTCTGGGGGGTGGTGATTGTGGTTTTTTTGCCTACGGTAAAGGCACGAATCGTTACGACTTTGTACGCAATGCAATTGACGTTGTTCTCACAGGATCCAGGCTCCAAGAGGAAACACGACAAGCTTCTGTTGACACCATTAGAAAAATCTTTACCCATGATTTAATTCAAGTCGCAAATCTACATGTGGCAAATGACTATCTAAAAAAACTTGGATCAAAACAAGGGTTTGAAGACTTATTCGGCAAAAGTACATCTGCAGAACCACATGTGCTTGCGAACTTCATCTATGAATGCTACGGAAAAACTCTTGAATGCCTGAGCATACATGCGCTTAAAGCACTTGCACTCATGAACAATCACACCCTCTTTATTTGGCAAACAAGCCCAGAAGAATTTGATACACCTGAGAATGAGCTTAGCCTTATGGAAAAGAACATCTCCACCAGCGATACAACAATACACATCTATTATGATGGGCGCGGCCACTTTCAGCCAGCTGTTCCTGAAAAAGATCGCAAGATGAAAAAAGTTGCGAATGATAAGAGTTTTATTAGCGAACATCTACAATATGCCCTTGAAGAAAAAGGTATTGGCGCTCAAGAATATGAAGAGTATACTCAAGAGATGAAAGACTTATACATAGCACTTTGCTCTTAAAAGAACTAAAAAAGGGATCCCAACGGATCCCTTTTTTACAACTACGCCTGAAGCTTTCTAAGACTATGCTTTTTCAGATTTTCATTCAGCCCCCATCTCATTTCATAGGGCAGATTTGTCTCAAATACATACGCATGGTTTCGCCTAACCCGTCCAAGAACACGACGATAAAGACGCCTTACAACAACTTCCTCCTGCGCTAAAAGCAAAGCTAGAGCAAACACGAAAGACCAACACACGCGCTGAAACTCTTTCCAATCCCAAGCAAGCAAAGAGATTTTGAGCAAAGGCATATCATTTTTAAGATCCAACACCATCGAACGCCACCCCTTACGCAAAAATGCACTTGGCAATTCTTCATGTAGAGAGGATATTTCTTTTACCCGATGTTGGTGCGTGAATGACGCTGGTTTCGTTGATTGAAGACGCTGTTTAGCAACAACTTGATTTTCCACACCATGCGCTGATCGAATGGCCTCACTTCCTAAAGCCGCCCCAACGCTTATATTGAATGGATTTGGATGAAGGATCGATACGACTTTTGGCACAACCTGCATAGGCGCCTCAGATGACTGACGCATCCCCTCTTTCATTACTATGTAGCGCGCGCGTTCTTCTATTGATGCATGACCCAACGCCGCAATCGCTTCTTCCCTATTCATGTATTCAAAAGCCACATCAGCCTCCTGCAATAACTCTAGTGGTGCAACATCTGGATCGATTTTGCTTTTCGTGGAAGACTCTGGCAAGGGGGGAGGAAGATTAGGTGGCGCTTCATGCGACTCTGGTAGTGTTGGTGCCATCATAACAAGCACATCATCCTTCTCAACTCGATTTAAGGAAGAAACCGCAA
>JBQCDM010000179.1:0-6801 GCA_051961235.1 Nucleicultricaceae bacterium (SeqCode) | reverse complement strand
TCTTTAAACGCTCAATATCATCGCGTTTGTACTGCTATCAACCATGATGGTTCGATCAGGGTGGGTGTAGAACAGGACATGACAAACCGCACAACAACGACCCCTGTGCAATGGACAAAAGAAGGAGTAACAGCACTTCCCTTGTTAACGGCCACTAACAAACATGGTTTTGTAACTGCTATAAGCGCCAACGGATTAGCCCAGGGTGGGACAGTTTACGATACTGAATACTCAAAAAAAACGGCTGTGGTGTGGCAAGACGGGAAGGTTAATTCTCTACAAGCATTATTAGAAGAATCCTCCCCACTTGTTAAGAAATCACTTCAAGGCGCACACTTGATAAAGGTAGACGCCATAAATGCCAATGGCCTTCAAGTAGCAGGAATGGTATTCTTCAATGGTAATAGTTTTCCATTTAAAGCGATTTTGCCTTCTACGCCTAAAGATTCTTGAATCTGTAAATGAGAATGAGAGCCCTTTTTAAAAGGGGGCTCTTTTCTGCATTTGAAGGGTTTGTTGTTTTTCATTCTGAATGAGTTCTTTACACCGTGCAAAAATGGAGGCAATAACGGCAACCCTTGCATAATTAAAAATATGGCCACCTATATTCTCAACATTCAAATGCAATGGTTTTATAAGCTGTGGGTTTGGGGCACGCAGATGAATGCAGATCAATTATGCAAGCGGTTAGAAGACTGACTCTCTTTATAATTGGGATAGACTTTATAATTGGGATAGACCCCCTTTCAATACTTGCAATCTAATGGGACATGGATAAAAATTTTGGCTCAGTTTAGCAAGGACTGTCAAGCGCGCATGCAACAATTTAAGTAAGCTTGTTTTGTAATAAGGCGAATGAAGTATTATGGATTATAAAGAGCGTATCAATAGAGTCATAGAATTTATCGGTAAGAATCTGGATGATGAACTTACCCTAGATCAACTGAGTCGTATTGCTTGCTTTTCAAAATATCACTTTCACCGTCTATTTACCGCTTATACAAATGCATCTTTGAAGCAATATATAAAATGGCTGCGGCTTAAAAGAGCGGCTCACCAGCTTATTGTTGATAAAGATATAACAATTATTGAGATTGCATTGAATGCTGGCTTTGAATCACATGAGTCCTTCACGAGAGCCTTTAAACAAATCTGTGGGGAAAATCCAAGAGATTTTAGGATTAAATCAAATTGGAATGCATGGGAGAAACCGCCGTACTCACTGCCAAAACAATGTGAGGAAATTATGAAAGTAATGATTAAGGATATGCCGGCTAGACGTTTAGCTGCTGTAGAACATCGGGGGGACCCAAAAAAAGTAGGAGAAAGTGTAAACAAATTGATAGCATGGGCCAAAGATCAACCCATCAATCTAAATCCAAAACCAGGTGAGGCTTTTGGTTTTGCCTATGATGATCCAAACCAAGTGAATGCAGAGGAATTTCGCTTTGATCTTGCAGTGACTGTTCCGTTGCACTTCAACCTTAATGGTGAAGTTGTCGAAAAAACGCTGCCTAAAGGCCGGTATGCAGTTACCCTTCACAAGGGTTCTCGTCATAATATAGGGGATACTATTTATGCGCTATATCGGGACTGGCTGCCACAATCAAATGAGGAGCTGGGTGATTTGCCATGCCTATTTTGTTATTACAATTTTGACCATGAAGTTGCTGAAACAGAATTGTTAACGGAAGTGTGGCTGCTACTTAAGTAAATAATGCCAAAAGCGTGCGGGCAAGGCGCTGAAAAAAGCAAGCATCTTATAATTTGAGGGGTCTTTAAAGGCTCCTCAAGAAGGCCTATTTTGACAAGAATGATTTTATGCACATTGAATTTAGTCTTGCCTCAAGTTTTTTTTAGTCGTCCTACCGTACCTTGATATAATTGAGCCCAATCCACTCAACTGAGCAACCCTACGAATTTCTCGCATTATTATAGAGCCAAGAACTTGATACCAAGGCAAGGAGCTCCAACACAAAAAATAGTCCTAGAAAATAGCGCGATAAGAACAAATACTCCTCTGCATATCATTGTTTTTTCATTTGTTTTGCTTTAAGAATTTAGAAGATTATTCGCCAAAAAGGAATCATTTATGTCTGATCTTCAAAGAATGCTTCTTCTTGTGCTTATCTTTTTTTCATCAAGTTCCTATGCAAAGTCAGACTATACAATTGAACCGCTATCAAAATGGGTTGATATCATTTCAAGTGAAAAATCTTCTCATACATCTGATCAATCAGAAAGCGGCCTATCCTTATCTCTTATAGATACTCAAACTAAGGTTGATAAAAATACTATTTCTTATTTTTATCACTTCACCAAAAAAATAACGAACCATAATGGCATTGAAAATGCGAGTAGCATTGAAATTGATTTTTATCCATCAAGAAATAAGGTAATTCTTCATTATATAAAGATACATCGAGGAACCCAAACTTTTAATCAACTGGCTCGTGAAAATATTAAGACGCTTCAAAGAGAGTCGAAGTTGAAAAACAACATATATACGGGAGAAAAATCCCTGTGCGTTTTTCTTGAGGACGTTCGGGTAGGAGATATCATTGATTATGCGTACAGTGTTATAGATCCTTATGATAATCTTAGTGACACATTCTTTTATAATATTTATTTGAATGGTTACTACCCTGCCGATCAAATGAGAAAGCGACTTCTCTTGCCTAAAGAGCTAGAGATTTCTATCCAGAACCACTTAACGAACATTAAACCAGAAATTCGAGATTCTGCACATTATCAGGAGTACATATGGGAAGCTAAAAACCTACCCATGGTGGACATTGAAAATGACACGCCAACCTGGTTTGATCCCTTCTCTTGGGTCGAGGTAAGAGAAAAGAAAAATTGGCATGAAATCGCTTTAAAGGCATTAGAATCTTATAAAACCCCAGAAGCACTTTCTAAAGAATTAAATCAATACATCCAAGATATTAAAGACAGCCGCAAGACACCTTCCGAGCAATTCATTACTGTTATGCGTTTTATTCAAGATAAAATCCGATATATGGGCATTAATGATAAATTTAATAATTTTTTACCAACAGAACCTTCTTTAGTTTTTCAAAGACGTTTTGGAGATTGCAAAGATAAAACTTTACTTGTCCTAACCATTTTAAGAAAGCTTGGTATTGAGGCCTCTGCAGCCTTAGTCAATGCGGATAAAGGCAAAATTCTCACCTCATATTTACCGAGCGCGCATATTTTTGATCATGTTATCATCGTTGCCACGATGGATGGGAAACGCTATTGGATTGATCCAACCCAATCTTTCCAAAGGGGGGCATTAGAAAATTTGACCGAGCCAGATTATGGGTATGCTTTAATATTGGATGCAAAAACAACTGCCCTTACAAAGATGCCGGAGTACACGCTCTCAACGCCGTCTCGAGAAATTTACGAAACATTTGATTTGCGTCAAAAAAACGAGATCCCCGCCCTCTTTACGGTGAAAACTATTTTTAAAAATCATTCGGCAGATTCTGTAAGAGAGCATTTTCAAACGAAACCAAAAAATGAAATTCAGCAATCGTATCTGGAGTATTATAAAACCTCTTATCCTGAAATGACGATCAGAAAAGAATTAGAAATTATTGATAATGAAGATCTTAATCAGATAACAACCAGAGAAGAATATGAAATTCAAAACCCTTGGCTCAATGAGGACGCAGAGAAAAGATGGGCATTCAATTTCTATGCCTCTGAATTAAGGTCATATACGAAAAATGATGGGGAAACCACAAGATCAATGCCATTATCCATTTCCTTTCCTGTGAATATCTTGAAAAAGATAGAGCTTTTTCTTCCAGAAAAGGATTGGGATTTCTCTCCAGACACATTGCGCGTGTGGGACGATGCATTTAGCTACAAAAGAAAGGAGAGCTATAAAAACAATGTCTTTAGCGTGTCTTTTGACTATAAAACCTTAAAAGATCATGTGACTGCTAAAAACATTAAAGAGCACATTGAGAATTTAAATAAAGCTGACGATAGCATGGGGGGAAGCATTTATGATTACTTCGAAAACCCTACTATTAAGAAGGACTACATAAATTGGCCTGTTGCGCTGTTACTTGTATTATCCGTAGGGATCCTTATTTTTAGTGCGTTTAAACTCTACTCTTATCCTATGAAAGAGTCAGCTTTTACGCCGGAAGCGCGATATAATGGACTTGCAGGATGGTTGATTATCATAGGTATTCGCGTTTTAGCAGAGATTATAATAGAGATTGGTTCATTTTATGAAAGTGCCGTTTTAATACTTTCTACCAATAATTGGACTTTACTTTCGGATTCCACTTCTGTCAATTTTCATCCTTTCAGAACTCTTGGTGTTTTAATTGAAACATTGTTTTCAGCATTCACTGTTGTCTTTATGGTTTTGTTATCATTTCTTTTCTTTAACAAAAAACGTTTGTTTCCCTCACTTTTTATTTATATGGCATGGGGAATTTTTTTATGGAACATCACAGATACAGTTCTAGCGTCTGCAATAGGTCTAGCGCCAATGGTAGATAATGAGACCAGTATAAGAACAGCAATTACTCACATAGCAGATTTTCTATCGAATATGCTGTGGACTGCCTATATCCTAGAGTCTAAGCGCGTGAAGAATACCTTCATAAAAGCTTAGATTTACGCTGGCTTTAAGGAATATATTCGCCGCCCGGTGTTGTGAGGTCAATCATCGCTGTTACACAACACCTCGCACATTGACCCATCAAGCTTAAGAATAATATGTATTATATTTTTCAGCACTTGAAAGCATCCCCGAGTTTGGGATTGATGAATATTTAGCCCTCTATTCCAAAAGCCCAAGAAGATAGGAAAAGACTTTCATAGGGAGTCCCTTTCGGGTGACTCTCTACATTCATATGTTTGGATGACAAGATGACCATAAAATCACAAGACTCTCCGCTCCGAAAAAATAAAAATCACCTCTCAAAGCTGAGGAATTAACCCAAAAGTTGGTGATGGAGTAGAAGAAGAGGCAATGTAATGGAGCTGGTTCAGCCAGGAGAATTTAAACACCAGTTGACAGAGATATTAAGGCAAGGTGTCATGAACCTTGTTTTACAGGCTGCTGCTTGATGATGCGCCCCATCATCTTTTGCAAAAGTACCCTTGTTAAAGTAGACTCACAAAAGGCTTAGGGCTCTAACCTATATTATACCCTTCTTTTTCAAAAAGATTCAGGAGTCCGTATTCTCCTGGCAAATGGCCTGCACCTACCATGAACGTGAACCGTTGCGTAGGATTATCTTGTATGATTTTTTGAATACGAGGAAACCACATACGATTGCGCTTGGTTGTGCTGGTGGTTATAAAATGAGAGAAATAATCAAGATTTGCGTTCATATAAGCATCTATCATTTCTTGATACAAATTTTTTTCTGCATCTTTCTCTTTTTCTCTTACTTCCTGCTGTTCTAAGGAAATAGGCGAGCTAGAAGATTTTTTGTCAGCAAGATTAATTCTTTCGGTTATATCTTTAATTATTTCATTTAAGGAAAGAGACTCTTTGTTTCTATTTAACTTTTCTAATTCATCAGAGGCATTGAGTCTATCTGAATAATTTTCTAGACCAATAATCTTATTTGTTAGCAATCCAAAGTATTCACCTATAAATATATCCATAGGTTCTTCTCCCTGCTGTGTAAACGCTGCTTTCATCTGTATATTTTGGTCGATAATGGAACCTACAAGAATGGGATGAATCTCATCAAGTTCCAGTCCCCACGCTTTTTTCAAAGTAGCCTCTATACCTTCCCGAATAAGCTTAAGGTGGTCAGAACAAAGAAGAGGTGTCCAAGGGGAAGATTTATTCCAAAGAAACCCTTTAATTCCTATATCCTCTCGCGACAATTCTGAAAACTCACCTAATTCAGGATAATCTCTAATACGGGTCGTATGTATTTCAGTCACAAGGGTATCAGACCCCTTAATAGCTTGAATAATTTCCTCTTTGAAAAATTTTTTAGGCAGTCCATGCAATGTGCCCAGCAAATAATGATAATTTTCTTGAGAATCATTATTCATGGTAATTCGATAAAAAGCACCTTGATTTTATCAGGATGCGTAAGAAGCTTATGGTATGCCTCGTCCATAATCTCTCTAACATCAATTTCAGTCAGCTGTGATCCATACCCTTGTGTGATTATGCCCCCTAGAATAATAAATAATATTAAAGCAATCATTTAATTTTTCCTTTACGAAAAAATTTAGGTAATTGTTTTGTTCTTAATATAAATAATTCTTTGTAACATGAAGAAAAGATATATAACTACTTGAAAGAATAAATATATTTCTCTTGAGAGTGTTTTCTAACCAGAAATCCTAAGGGACGCTCCTTGCAAGAGACAGAACTTGTCAGGAAGGCCAAAGCAATTAAGGCAGCAAAGAAATTCTTCCAAGTAATATGGAGTGGCAAAAATCAGTTACCAAAAGTGATTACAAGTGTCAAATTCCATGATGGGTGTTGAAATCATCGCCAACGATGAATAAGTCGCTGCTTAATTATACTCCGTCACCAACTTTTCCGATTATCTCAAGCTCAGAGCATAGTACGGGGCGTCTTTCCAAAAATTGGGCGCTTTTATAAAAAAAGAGCCCTCACTTAAAGGGCTCTCATCTATCATATGCATCGGCGTTTTATCGCGTCTTATTCTGCATCAATATCAGTATATGTTACTGTGTACGTATTAGGTCTTGGTAATCCACCTGTATGCGAAGAAGTCGCTTGTTCGGTTTTTTCACCATCATTTCTGCGTGGTGGATTGGCCGTCGTAT
>JBQCDM010000178.1:0-2627 GCA_051961235.1 Nucleicultricaceae bacterium (SeqCode) | reverse complement strand
CTTGCACGTGAAGAAGAACAACGCAAAGAAGCTGCACGTCTTGAGAAAGAACGCAAGGAACAAGAGCGTCTTGCACGTGAAGAAGAAGCTGAGCGTAAGCGCATTGGCGAAGCAATGAATCATCTTTTTGATATGACATACCCAAATCTAAGAGGCATGGACATTTCATATGAGGATCAGAGGGAAATCAAACAGAAATGGAGTGCAATCAACGAACTCAGAAGCTCACGTCAAAGTGTTGAACAAGATCAGTTCATGGAAATTGAGGCACTTCATCCACAACACTTCTTTGACGTTGCATCTAAGGCTATTAACCACTTCAAACGCAACCCACATGTTATAAAGTTGAGAGTTGGTGGTTTTACTTTTGGTCTAGAGGATAACAAACTTGTTGTTATTGGCAATCAAGGGCAAAAGATGCAAGCAAGCGCATTCTATGCAAGTCTTGAAAATTCACATGAAGATATAGGTCTCGAATTAATTCAAGATTATAATAACCAAATTGCTGAACTTAAAGCTAATTCCAAGCACGCAAAGGTATTGAAGATTATGAAGAGCGATACTGCTGAAGGCAAGCTACTCCAGGATGCCGTCATGCAAGATCAGCAATCTATTAAGGCATTCGTTGCTACGAAAAAAGCTACGCATAAATAATTAACTGAGCACCGTCTCCTCAAGGAGGCGGTGTTTGACAACAATCAACACTTAAAAGCCACCTTTATAGGTGGCTTTTTTTTATCGTCTAATCACTTAACTGTGCCTTATGAATTTTGTTAGAAAAAACACCTAATCATGAATTTAGATTATATTTAGATCTAAAATACAGCACGCCAATAAAATACAATTTTTCTTACACGTCACGTTACCGTTGAAATTGACAATTTATTTCCTCTAAAAAACATCTTAATATATTTTGACTAAACACATAAAAAAAAACATAATTCATTAGTATTACATTTATTATTTTGACAACCAACATGGCCTTACGTCATTTTTTTAAATTGACAGTTAAGCTAAAAATAAATATAGAAGGTTTGTTTTGGTTATAATTTATCAGGGAAAAAATTAATGAGTTCAAAATCAGCCTACCAAAAGTTACTAGCATCTTTTGCAGTAAGTATTTTGCTATCAAGCACATGTTACATTAATGATGCATTGGCCTCTAGTAGTGAAGATGAAGATGCCGTAGAGACCAAAGCTACCCCCAAAAAACCTGTCCCCTCTACCCAAACAAAAGGACGCACTTCATTAATTAAAAGACAATCTCTAGCTACACCATCAAGCCCCTCCAGAAAAGGTGGCACAGGTAGTAAAACAACTATTTGGCAAGACTCCAGTCAAGTCGCTCTAACCAGCGAGGCAATAGGGCACAATATTGCAAGCCGCCCCTATGCTTTCACAATGGCTGAATTTGCAGGCACATTTATTCAAGCACTCACAGACAATGGGGTAAGCGCAGATGACGCAAAGCTTGAAAAGGGATCTATAAAAAAGTTTAAACCTACCGTTCTTGTTCTCAAAGATACAATAGAGGATGAACAGATTACTCCTGGCCTCGATGCAACATTAGGCGTTTTTTACGCTCAGGTCATAAAAGGGAACTCAAAAGCATTAGACACAGTCTTAAGCAAATTTGAAGCTCATGAGATTGATGATCCAATAGCTATAGATGAAGTTGAGAACAACCCTTTCAACATAACCGCTACAATTAAAGAGGGTGATGGCGATAAAAAAACTGTCACGTTTCTTGATCAGTCAAGGCCAGAAACAACGAGCAAGTCAGGTTTTGTTCCTTTGCCATGCAATCGCATTTATTATGGTTTTCACGGAAGAAGTGATGAAATTTTGTACAGCTATAGCATCAATAAAATTAAAGCCCTAAAAGCAGAAATTGAAGAAGAAAGAAGAATTAACGACGCAGCAAGTCGTCTTTTAAATGAAAAATATCCGCATTCAAATTTAGCAGACTTGGACCATTTTCATGATCACCTCAAAGATCATTTGGAGCATAATGGAAGTAATTCTAAAAACACATTTTCAGTAACCTTGGAAAGATTGGTGGAACTAAAAGCGGCACGCAGCAAAGTCCAACAGGATCAGTTCATCAATGATGAGTCACATCCACAATATTTCTTTGAGGCGGCTTCTAAGGCTCTTAACTACTTCAGAAGTGCTCCAAAGGATACAAGCGTAACCATTGATGACTTTACTTTTGGTCTAGAGGATAACAAACTTGTTGTGATTGGCACTGAAGGTCAAAAAATTAAAGCAAGTGAACGCTACAAGAAGTTTGAGGATGATCATCATCGTCAAGGGGTTACATTGATTCAAGGTTACAATGAAGAAATTACGCAACTTAAGATGAATACTGAATTCAATCGCTTCTTAAAAGTGTTGAAATTGATTAAGAGCAGCACTGGAGAAGACCAACTACTTAAGGCAGCTCTCATGCAAACAGACACAAAGCCCACTAAGCATATTCTAGCTGCTATGAGGAAAGAAGTTACTTCTCGGCAATAATTAATTTAGCACCATCTCCTAAAGAGATGGCATTTTAAGAAAAATTAAAAATTCTACCTTTAAGGGGCCCTTTGTGGCCCTTTTTTGTCTCTCTTATTGTGTTAATT
>JBQCDM010000177.1:0-2640 GCA_051961235.1 Nucleicultricaceae bacterium (SeqCode) | reverse complement strand
TTGCATGCGTTGCTGCACGCCGCAACAATCCCCCACAATCTCATCTTGCTTGTTCCCATTTGCACGATCATTGTCAATCTGAGCTTGAAGGGTGACGGCTATTTGTTGCACCAATTGATCGATCCGTGCCTCACTATCGTCCAGTTGATCGATCGTTTCTTGATGCACTGCTTGCACAGCCAAATTGAACTCTGCAGGTGTCTGTTTTGCCTTAACGCCAAAGAGTTCAAGGCTAGTCAAGCGCGGAATCATCGCCAAACCAATCCGCTCTGCCTCTTCGGGTGACTTATCTTGAAGCATCCCTATTTCATCGAAAAACAGCACCGCAGCCTCTGGTGGGACGTAATATTTAAGGCGCGCTGTAAGTCGCAATTCTGTACGAGACGCAGATTCAACGTCTTTAGGAGCAGAAGGCATCTTGCCGATCGGCGTTGGCAACGGCCGTGATGTCAGCACTTGAAAACCAAAGCCATCCTCTCCCCGTTGGCGTTGACTTAACGGCAGTTGTCCAGGCACATCAAAATCGTACTTCTCCGGTTGATTGACACGCGTCGCCTCTAAGGATAGGTGGGTACTACAAGATAAAGCTAATAGAATCAGAAACGTGTAACGCATTGAAACCTCTCGATTAATTGTGTTCTTCATAAGGTAATGGATCCCCCACCCCCGGTCAATGCTATGAGCGCGGTCATGCCTTTAATATAAAATTAATGCCGATTTGACATAATAAACAGAATGGAGGTGGTGTGTGATGTTTCAGCGATATTCTAAGGATCAAATTAAGAGATACATAAAACCTATGATCTTACTGTTATCGATTATTTTTATTCCATCAATATGTCTTTACGTTATTTACTTTATAATTAAATGCAACGGAATTGATTTTATTAAATCAGGCGCAGAATCTGTAGACCGTACTGGTAATGAAAACGAAATTTATGCCTGGATATATTATATCACGGCAGGTGCGACCGTTGCATTGGGTATCATTGCTTATGTCCAACTCAGCTCAGTTAACAAAGAACTTGAGGCCAACTTTTTTCTCGATCTCGAAAAACTGTGGATGTTAGAAAGACATGCCCAAGCAAGGTTTATAATTTCTGAATTGCGCCGCGGTAAAGAAGACAAAAAAATTAGTGCTTGTGAATTTATAGCCAAGCTTACACAGTTAAAGGATTCTTATCTAATAGAAGACAGAAAAAAATATCAAATGATCAAAGATTTCTTAAACCTTTTAGAGGTTATGGGATATTATTATGCAAAGAAATATGTATCTGCTGATCAATTTAAAATGCTTTGTGGAGATGTCTTAAAATATTACGAGTCGATCTTTAATAAATATGTAATAGCTCAATTAGATGAAGATAGCACTGAAGACTCTCTTGAGTATTTCAGAGCACTAGTTGAAGAGATAAAAAAAATAGAAAAACATTCCAAATAACTCCAACTGATTCCAATCCAAACCTGCTGATTGTGCTTCAAACACCTCCCCACCCATTCTTATCCCATACAACATCCAAAACCACCACCCAAGCGCTGCACCATGGGCACTATTCTCTTACAGGTTTTTGCTTTAAACTATGCACCTAATAAAGGCTTATCACCGCGTGATTACAAGGGAGCACAAAGGGAAGGCCAAGCGCGTAGAACGCCCCCATAGTATAAGGAGTTTTTGATGCCATCCAACGTATCAACCCATCGTCATCTTTTGACATTTTTGTTGCTGCCGCTTCTCATCTCTGGCATCCAGGGTGCTCTCACCCCACTTGCCTCGAGCCAAGAGAAGTTTGATGATTCAAAGGCGCCTCAACAATCCAAGCGCGCGCCTGTTCCTCCTTTAAGACTGAAAGAAACAGAAGCACCTTCTGTTTTAATACCACCGCTTAATTTAGAAAAAACGCCGAACCGTTTGATGAACCTCTACCACCTCTCTCCAAGACAACGCTCCTCCCTGGGGGATTTATTTGAGCAATCACCGAAATCCAAACAGCACGACACAATTTCAAGACCAATAGGTGCCTTCTCCACATCTGACCAAGCGCCTCTCACCTCACCCCCTAAAAGACGCGGCATCATCAACAAACTCAAGAAAACGCAAAGTTTTAATGATCGCGGTTCAAAAAATGATGCAAGCATTGTGGACTTCAATCGCACATCTAAAAAATCCCGCACACCACGTGGAGACAAAAGCACACACAAAAACGAGCTTGATATCATCACACATCCCATGTCTCATTTATCATTGGAAGATGAAACTCTCCCCCAACGGCAGAGAAAAGGATGGATGCATCGCGCCAGCCATTTTATGCGAAACCCACACATATCCTATGAAAAACATGAGGTTACGGAGGACGTTCCTGATACAGACACCACAACCCCACTCCACATTGTTCAGAAGGAATTTAAGAGGGTGAAAGGCATTCCCTAATATTTCTTAAAATACCCTTCAACACAAAAGCTCTGAAAGGACTTACAACCCGATGGATCAAGAGGCCCTCGCACAAACCAGAGAGCCTGCATTAGAATGGCCTGGATGATCCAGCATACTTATGTCATCATGTGATAAAAAAATGCGTGTTTTGCTTTCTTGAATACGCATTATGAAAAATTTAAGGGATCTGCATTAAAGTCAAAATTCAT
>JBQCDM010000176.1:0-2315 GCA_051961235.1 Nucleicultricaceae bacterium (SeqCode) | reverse complement strand
ACTAAAAAAGACGCTTTGGATTTCAAAAAATTGTTCAATCGGAGGCTTAGTCTGATCATTCTCAACATCAACACAAAACCGATAGGCACTCATATGCTTGCGCGCTTCATCCGTATTACACTGTTTTGGCATGCCACGTTTAAAAGACCCAAGCAAATCTTCAAATATATGGGCTGCCGTTAATATAACGCGATTGTTAAATTCAGCCGGCAGACCTAAGTCAGCACTATCAATCAGTGTGCCAGACCCATGGCTTAATGCAACCGAACACCCCTTATGCAGAGGCGCATATTCGATGCGGCCCACGGCTCTAAATTCTCGACCTTTTTGCAGCATCTCTTTATGGTCATCCGGATTGAGAGGAAAGCCTGCATGAAGCGTCGTTGATGTGTATAGCGAAAATAATGACAGATATAGAAATCTTTTATAGGACATGGCAGATTTTGCTCTTAATTATAGATCATTAGTCTTGATAATATATTAATCACACAGGCAAAATTCAAGCATTCTTAATATCTTTTCTCTGAGTCTATTTGAGAGAATGCCTCTCTAAAAACAATGATTGCATTTTGGTGTATGATTTTTTGAAGGACAGTCTAGCTTTTATTTCATCATAAGATTTTTGATGATTGTATCTTATTGGGAATAAGGATTGCCAAGCTAAGCATGGGTACACAGTATCTAAAATTCACAGCATCAGCCCTTGCGTGCAGCATTAAAGTTTTTTTCCATCCTATTCTGATATTAATCTTGATAAGCTAGAGTTTAAAAATTACGTTTTCTTAACCGCGCTTAATGGATTGAATGATTTCTTCAAGGGTTCTTAAAAATGCCGATTTATCCTTTTTGCTAAAGGATTTATTATAGCCAGAAATTGCTCCTATTTCCCTTAGATGTGTGCTCAAATTACGCATTGCAACAGTTGAGCCAATATTAACACAGGTAAATTGTCTGCCAGTAGGGTCAAGACCCTTTGCTTTCTTTTTGACACAACGATCAGCCAGAAGAATGTCAGCTGTAATAAAAATATCGTTTTCTAGAATATGTTCAACGATCCAATTATCAGCTGCATCAGCGTTGTCAGAAACAACAATATGTTGAATATGTGGACCAGAAAAACGGCGGAGACCTGAATTGCTCACCATATAAATCTTAAGATTGTGGCGATTTGAGACTTTGATAATCTCTTCTTTAACAGGGCAGGCGTCCGCATCAACATAGATTTCTAGCATTTTAAAAAATTACCGTTAAGGGCAAATCTCCAAGAAATTTTTCTGTTAATAACATAAGCGTACTTTTGAATTGATTTCAAGCATTGAGCATCCCCCGATTATTATAAGTATAGTAAAAAAATTAGAACAAGCACTTGATATCGATGTGAGACCCCCCACATGAGAAGACAACTGGAGTAAGAGAGGTGTCATCCTTTGGCATAATCTCTTAAGCGCAATCGTCTACCATGCATACTTAAACGCACGTGAATCTTTACGCAGTCGTTGTATCGCAGCGATTGAATCGCTGATGCACCTTATTTTCATACCATCATTGTCTTTCTAGGAGTTCATTTATGACCTCGCGCGTTTTCTCATACCTTAAAAAAAGCAACGCATGTTGTTGTCATATTCTCGTATTTGTTTCATGGGGTAGTATCGGCGATTGCCACACGCACTTCTTTTGAGATGGTGGAAGGAAGACAAGAAAAGGTGTGCACTATCGATGTGTTTCATTCGATTATTTTAAGGGAACGTCAAAGAGAAGAAACGATCCGACAGGAGAAGAAACACGAAGAAGCTTATGATGGGCGCCACCTTGGATTTTCGCCACGGGTGATGTTTGTCGAGCTATATCTTCAGAAACTCATCGAGATTACGCATAAGTTGCTTCCTAATGTTAATAGGAGACTACATGTAAGTGAAGAGCCCTCTGCTTTCAGATCAACAGAGGGTGACACGGAAGTTCAGATATATACAGAGAATACTCCAGAGATTACAACAAAGACTACATACTGCGCGCGAACCCTTTCAAATGTTGCTCTAAAGATGAAAGAAGTATGGGATCAGTATGTTGAAAAAAACAATTCTTCTTCTGTATTGCTAGATAAATCTCTTCAAAAGCAATTGGAGCGCTCACTTACAACCAATTTTAACAGCGATTTAGAAGCATGGAAAAGCTATTGCGATACCATTGTTCTGAGTGACTTCCTGATGAGAGGAGAAGAGCGAGGTTGGAAACCAACCTAGACTGGGCGACCCAGCCTAAGAACATCAGAAAAGTTTTAGATGTAAATTTTTCAAATAGCGAAGATGCTCACCTAG
>JBQCDM010000175.1:0-4685 GCA_051961235.1 Nucleicultricaceae bacterium (SeqCode) | reverse complement strand
AAATTGAGCTCTCAACAGCGCATCAAACAGAAGTCAACCTGCCCTATATCACAGCAGATGCAAGTGGTCCTAAGCACTTAACCTTAACCTTAACACGCGCAAAGCTTGAGTCCATTGTGGCTGATCTTGTGGAACGCACCATTGATCCTTGCAAAGCAGCCTTAAAAGATGCTGGTCTTACGGCTGGTCAAGTGGATGAAGTGATTTTGGTAGGTGGTATGACCCGCATGCCTAAAATCATTGAAACCGTTAAAAGCTTCTTTGGTAAAGATCCACATCGTGGCGTGAATCCGGATGAAGTTGTAGCTGCTGGTGCTGCGATTCAAGGTGGTGTTTTGCGTGGTGACGTTAAAGACGTTCTCTTGCTTGATGTAACGCCTCTTTCCTTAGGTATTGAAACCTTAGGTGGTGTGTTCACGCGCTTGATCGATCGCAATACCACGATTCCTACCAAGAAAAGCCAAGTGTTTTCAACAGCTGAAGACAACCAAACAGCAGTGACCATCCGTGTTTTCCAAGGTGAACGTGAAATTGCAGCGCACAATAAGCTTCTTGGTCAATTTGATCTCATGGAAATTACACCAGCCCCTCGTGGCATGCCACAAATTGAGGTGACGTTTGATATTGATGCCAATGGTATCGTGAATGTCTCGGCAAAAGACAAAGCGACCAATAAAGAGCAGCAAATTCGTATTCAAGCGTCTGGTGGTTTGAGTGATACTGAAATCCAACAAATGGTTAAAGACGCGGAATTGCATGCTGATGAAGATAAAAAACGTCGTGAATTGGTTGAAGCAAAGAACCATGCTGAAGGCCTTATTAATGCAACGGAGAAATCATTAGCAGAACATGGTAGCAAGGTTGGCGACGCTGAAAAATCAGCCATTGAGTCGGCCATTGCGTCCCTAAAATCAACACTCGAATCTGAGAATGTTGAACAAATTCAGCAAGCATCTCAAGCGTTGATGCAAGCATCCATGAAATTGGGTGAGGCTGTCTACAAAGCGCAAGCTGAGCAATCGGCAGCAGGACACAACACTGGTGCTGATCATCAAGCGGGCGCAGAAGACGCACCACATGCTGAAAAGACTGTGGAAGGCGAAATCATGGACGCGGATTTTGAAGATGTCAACGACGATAAAAAACACGCTTAAGGTGACCCACATGTTCACCCAATCATCAAGGAGATAGGATGGCAAAGCGTGATTTTTATGAAGTGTTGGGCGTTCCAAAGAACGCTTCAGCCGATGATTTGAAAAAAGCCTATCGCAAGCTCGCGATGAAATATCACCCTGACCGCAATCAGGGTGATAAATCCGCAGAGCAGAAATTTAAAGAGTTGAATGAAGCCTACGAAGTCCTCAAGGATGACCAAAAGCGTAGCGCCTATGACCGCTTTGGCCATAGTGCTTTTGATCCATCTTCTGGTGGCTTTGGCGGTGGTGCTGGCGGCTTTAACCGAGGCGCACAAGGCGGCGGCTTTGGTTTTGGCGGCGCTGGTCCTTTTTCTGACATTTTTGAAGAAGTATTTGGTGATTTCATGGGCGGCGGCAGACGCGCTCAGAACAGCTCCATGGGACAACGTGGCGCTGATTTGCGCTATCCACTCAAGATCACCTTAGAGCAAGCATTCCAAGGTTTTACAACTAAAATTAAATTAAACACATTTGGCAAATGCGATGTGTGTCATGGCTCGGGCGCAGAGAAGGGCTCTGGTGTGATCACGTGTCCCTTGTGTCGCGGACACGGTGTTGTGCGTGCGCAGCAAGGGTTCTTTACCATTGAACGCACGTGTGCTTCCTGTCATGGGACCGGCAAAAAAATTGAAAAAACTTGTATTCCCTGCTCTGGCAATGGACGCAAGCTTATGGATAAAACGCTCTCCGTTTCGATTCCAGCAGGCGTTGAAGATGGAACTCGTATTCGGCTTTCCGGCGAAGGTGAAGCAGGCCTTCAAGGAGGCCCTACGGGTGATCTTTATGTATCCATAGAAGTTGAGCCCCATTCTTTCTTTGAACGTGAGGGATCAGCCTTATATTGCAAATTCCCCATTTCTATCACAACGGCAGCCCTTGGTGGGCATATTGAAGTTGCAACCATCGAAGGGGGTAAGGCGCGTATTACCATTCCAGAAGGAACACAAACGGGCGCTCAATTCCGACTCAAAGGAAAGGGCATGTCTATCTTAAGACGCAGCACCCGCGGTGATATGTTTATTCATGTCAATGTGGAAACACCCATAGGTCTTAATAAAAAGCAAAAGGAAGCGCTTAAGGCTTTCACAGAAACGCTCAGTGAAAAAAATGCGCCCCAAAGTGAGAAATTCACCGAAAGGCTCAAAAAATTCTGGCAATCTTTTTGCACCCTCTTTCGTCTATACCCAGCCCCCCTTTAAGGCTGGGTAGACTCTTTTTTCTCGCAACATCTATTTTCAACTGTTGCTTTTTTTCAACATTCGAAAACATTAGATATCCCTCATGGCAAAGATCATTTGCAGCCTAGAGAAACGCATGTATTTTACACTTGTTGAATTAATAATGTGCTTTTGCGTTCGATTGGTATGAATATGCGTCAAAACCAGCAAGGGCATGATGAGGGAACGAAAGTGAAAATGATGAAAAATAAATTGGCAGCTCTTTTGTGCGTTGCAGCTAGTGCTTTGACACTATCTTCAGTCGCTGAAGCAACACAAGTTGGTAAGTTTTATGGTCGCCTTGCAGGTGGTTATATTTTCTCCGATAACGTAACGTTTGATATTGATACCTTCAATCCTGCTGGTCCTAATGCAGAGCAACAACGTTACAACAAGGTAAAAACAAAAGGCGGATTTTCTGGTGAAGTTGCTTTTGGTTATGACTTCAAAGCAAGCATTAACCGTTTTCCTGTCGTTCGTGGTGAACTTGCATTCGGTTACAAACATCGTAAAGTCGATGATAAAAATGCACGTTATCAAGCGTTTGCACCAGCTCCAGGAGCAGTAGGTACAGTGGCCGTTGATTCCAAAATCCAAAGCTTCACGTTGATGGCTAATGCTTATCTTGATTTGATCGAGTACTATCGTTTTGTGCCATACATCGGTTTTGGTGTGGGTGTTTCTTGGAATAAGCTTGACGCCTTGAAAACAGCTCTTGCTATTGGTGCGAACCCTATCGTGAATGAAACTCGCCCAGGCAAGACTCAAGCGTCACTCGCTTGGCAGCTCACAGCTGGTACAGCGTACAAATTTACACCTGATTGGTCATTGGATCTCTACTACCGCTATTCTGATCTTGGAAAAGTACAAACCAATAGAATTGTGGGAAATGCTTATGACGACAAAGCAGTTGCTAAGTTGAATAATCATGAAGTTATGGTTGGTGTTCGCTACACTTTCTAAGCGATCCAACAAACGTTTTAAAAGGGCTCTTCGGAGCCCTTTTTTATGGGATTAATCTATCATAGCATTATTTCTGTTTTTTGGAGTCTTTGTTTCTTTTAAGATCTTGCCTGCACTCGGTCGTCGAATAGCCCCTTTTATGAAGAATACCCAACCACACACATACCCTGCCCAGCTATCATCTTGGACTATTTGAGATCGATAAGATTCATAACTCTTTACTAATAACTTTTTCGCCCAATAGACCACACGAAATGACGCAACAACTTGAGTGTTGGGTGTGTTGCTTTGGATTCGTGATAGGTGAGGTAAACATTTTTTTCAGCACTTGCGTAGTTTTCCAAAACTTCAAGACACAATGACTGTTGATGCACCCGAATGAAATCATCTCGAAGCGCTGCAATACCCAAATCCGCTTCAACAGCACGCAACAATAAGTATAGCGAATTCACAGAAAGGCTAAATTTGAGTCCTAGATGATGTCGTTGATCAAGACGAACCAACCAGTCACGTGCGCCATGCTCTTCTTTTTCTTCACAAATTAGCAAGCGATGCTGCTGCAAGTCGTGCAAATTCTGAGGCACACCTTGACGCTCTAAGTATTTTTTTGATGCATAAAAGCGCACAACATAGGAATAGATCGGCTGCTTGATATAACCCTTAAGACGAATAAATCCAGGTCCGATATAGGCATCATAATCAGCTGCTTGTCCATGTACCGGATGATTATCCAATGTGACAGAACAGGTTTTATATTGGTTTAAAAATCCATTTAAAAGATGGGTTAAAAAAGGAAGATCATAGGACTTTGCAACAGCAAGACGTAAATGCTCTGGATTCGTATCGTTTGCTTCATGCAATCGATCTCTCACCCGTTTTTCTTCCTCAAACGTTCGCGCCACAAAATTATAGAGTTCGCTACCCTTTGGGGTCAGAGATATACCTAAACGACTGCGATACAGCAGTTGAATATTAAGAGATTGCTCGAGGTCAATGACATGGCGTGATAGGGATGATTGATTAACCTTGAGAGATTCAGCTGCGTGGGTAAAACTGCCTTTTCGCACCACATGATAAAAGGCTTGTAATTTATTCCAATCCATAAAACAGTCCTGTTTTTTGATAAAAGTAACAAAAATTGAAAAAATTGAAAAGGAATAATTACAGTGACCTTGAATCCACAGCTGATATGGATTGGGTGGGGCGATCCATCACTTCTTTAACGAGCTTTGCTAAATCCTTTAAATTAAAGGGTTTAGAGAGAAAGTGAATATCACCTTCATGCTTCAATTTGGCTCTGAAAGAATCT
>JBQCDM010000174.1:0-3011 GCA_051961235.1 Nucleicultricaceae bacterium (SeqCode) | reverse complement strand
AGTCATAAAAATGTATTATATAAATCCACGGGCCATCGACATTCAAGTATGACGAATAAGCATGGTGAGATGTAGCGTTCCAACCATCATGCTCCAGTGACATGCTGCAAGAAGGTTGATCAATAAGACAGCAGAGCAAATTGCATTATGCAAAAACTTTTTGCAGAAAGTGTCAATTATAGCTTCTTTAGAATTGAGAAATGTTCTCTCATATTATCAAGATCATCCTGTTTTCTATGGCGATTGGTACAGATTGCGCCCGGGATCGGCCCTATGATGATGAGGTTTCAGACTGCCACCAGAATCTGCAAAAAGTTTTTGCAGGTTATGCAGCAGCTGAATGGAAACAAGAATCCTGTATAAGAAGCAGATGAATCATCCATCTTCATGAGGTTATTTTATTCATTTTATAGGGCTTTGGTATATAGCACTATTTTTCTGACAAAAGAGGGACACACCGCATTCATCAAAAACTTTTTGCAGGATATGCAAAGCATCCTTAAAAAAAGGGGCTTTAGTAAGCAAAAGGAAATCGTTATGTTGTAATGATATAGTCTCGCTATGCAACCTATATTTGGCGATCCACGCCGCCTTGATTGACATATATCCGAGTGATTATGACCCACCCACGCGCATGGCATATGATGGGTTTCCACCTTATGTCGGTCAATTGATTCCTCGTTGATCATACGAAGCGAACAACTTCCCTAAGCTTAACTATGGTTGATAAATCTTTGCAGCAGGTATTTACGTGTGGTTTGCCTGAAAGATGACGTGGGTACAGCGATGATCCCCATTAGATATAAAAAGTGCGACAACCAATATTATGTGACGAGATCATTCTCTAGCAACATCTCTCAGCCAAAGCGTTAAAAGATTTACCATAACTGTTGTTTGGGCGTGCATGCTTTTGTGTTTGAGGCAGATTTGAAACTTTTATGTTTATATCAATTTCCTCAATAACAGCGCACTTTGAGGTCAATGATTTTTTAAAAATAAAGATATATCGATATTTTTTTACACAAAAAAGCGATTCTTCATTCCTTAGAAACCTTTAAGTAGTATCTTAAATATAAAATAATAATAGGAGTTTATAATGAGTTTATCTTTTTCTATGCGAGCACTTGTGCTTGCCCCTCTCTTACTCTCCCCCACGTCATCGATAATGGCCGCAACATCCTCTGTGCCGCCCGCGAAAGACTTTGAGGCGTTGAAATCAGCCCTCAAAGACATGCCGCTACCAAGTGCTCCAGTGGCAGGGGCTGAAAAATCCCCACCCAAACTCGGTCTTACCGACCAACAAAAAAAGGGGCGTGAAGATGTCATCAATACATGCGAGAAAGCCTATGCAAATGCGCGACAAGCACGACCAAAAATCGATCCTAACTTGAAAAAACCGAGTTTGCTTTCGTCATCAAAAACAAAAGAAGCATACGAACGTCAATACTACGGTCTCAAGTTCTTTGACAGCTATATCAAAGAGATGGCCGTGTTTATGAACCAAAAAATTACCCTGCGTCGGATTACCGATGAACGTGAACTTGCTGAAAAAATGCGTGAGTTTTCAAGCAATTGTGGCCGATGGGGCGTTGCTTTGGTTGATTTTGCAAAATGGGTTGAAACGGGAGAACTTAGAGCCTCTAAGGGTATGGAGGAATCTCTCAAAAAAACCTATAAAGCTTGGATCGATACCGCTAAAAAAGATCTGAAAAAGTAGCGCAGCTCTTAAAAACTTGGCATTCTCTAGGTGCTAAAAGGCTTTGCTAAGAGAAGCAGGTAAAATACTCTTGAGGGTCGTGTAGACCCTCAAATTGTAAAAGTTTTATGATTGTCTCTATTCTGCAAAACAAAAATAAAGTGACGCGCTCATGGGAGATGGGCCCGATAACATAGATGCGGTTTATCGTTGTGCAGTTTACAATTGCATGTAACATTCTGCATGATAAAAAGAGATCAGAAAATTTCCTCCCTCATGGCCTGAACAGCGCATATCTTATGTTTCTGCAATAACTTATGCTTATCCCTAGTGAATTTGTCATCACAAGAAGTTAAAGGCTCTTAGAAAAACATAACCTTTGAAAAATATAAATTCTGTTGAACAAAAGCGTCGTTTGTAGACATAAATTATTTTTATGATGAACTAAGAATTTCATAAATTTATTCAAAATCTGCAAAAACTTTTTGCACAATACAAACTACATTGTGATTTCATCGGTCAACCTTCTTGAGAAACGTCTGAGAAATGTAGGTATAAACTGCACCTTGCCATACTTGTTATCACACCTGAATATCAATGTTTTGCGGATTCATATAACGTAATTTTATGAATAAACTTTAATATCACCATCTATTCTGGATTCAGCAAAAAGTTTTTGATAAATGCGGCGTGCAGAGATGCTTTGAGGACAATCGTCATTACACTGTGCAGCATATGCAAGGATAACCACTATTTGAAGATCTCTCTCATCTCAACATCCCATAGAGGCAAGCGGTGCGTTGATAAAAGCTCAACCGAACCGCACTAAATATCAATGCTTCGCTGATTTGCATAACGTAATTTTATAACTAGATTTTAACCTCATCACATTTGCCAGATATTGCAAAAACTTTTTGCAGAATTTAGTAATGCCGCAACATTCACAAATCATCACTTTCTGGTCTATTCACGGTGTTATGAAGCTAAAACACTCTAAGCAGCAATTCTGTTAAGGTCAATGAACTGTTTCACTGTCTGTAAATAGATTTTTGTGCAGTGCGAGATTGCGCATATTCTGCAAAAAGTTTTTGCATAATGCAATTTGCTCTGCTGTCTTATTGATCAACCTTCTTGCTGCATGTCACTGGAGCATGATGGTTGGAATGCTACATCTCACCATGCTTATTCGTCATACTTGAATGTCGATGGCCCGTGGATTTATATAATACATTTTTATAGTTAGATTTTAACCTCATCACACTTTCCGGAGTATGCAAAAAGTTTTTGATGAATGCGGTGTGTCCCTCTTTTGTCA
>JBQCDM010000173.1:0-2045 GCA_051961235.1 Nucleicultricaceae bacterium (SeqCode) | reverse complement strand
CCAAGCGCAATGGCTGGAAATACGTGCCCACCTGTTCCGCCAGTGCTCAAAACAATCGTCTTTTTTTCTAGCTGTCCCTTTACCATCGCGTTTTAATCCGCCGCTTCGTGAGCGCCAACACCATGCCCATCAAAAATGAGAGTGCAATTAAAGATGATCCACCATAACTTATAAATGGTAGCGTCATCCCCTTTGTCGGGATAAGGCTTGTGGTCGATGCAATATTAATCAGCGCTTGAATACCAAATTGAATAATCAGTCCAGAGACGGCCAAGACAATAAATAAATTTTCCTCATTATAAATACGAACAATACTGCGCATCACAACAAATACAAATAAAGCAAGGATCAACACGCATAAAATAAGACCATACTCCTCAGCAGCAACTGCAAAAATAAAATCAGCATGCGCATCAGGAAGATATTTTTTCACCGTGCCCTCGCCCGGTCCTTGTCCCCAAAAACCACCATTCATGAATGCTTCGAGAGACTGCGTGATCTGATAACGATCACTGAATTTATCGCCTAAATCAGGATTGAGAAAACGATCAATACGATGCGTCACGTGAGGGAAAAAGAAATAAGCTGTTGCAAGCCCCAATGCACCAAGCGTAGATGCACCAATCACCATAAATAAGGGGAGTCCCGCCAAAAATAATTGCCCAAAAAAGACAACGGTAATTAAAAAGATCATGCCCATATCAGGCTGCAAGAGCAATAAAAACACAACAAGCCCATAAAATCCAAGCGCAAGGACAATACCAGGAAATTCAGGATTGGCCTTTTTTTCTGAAATCATCCAAGCACAGATAACCACAAGTGCTGGCTTCATAAATTCTGACGGTTGCAGTGAAATGCCCGCCATATTGATCCACCGCCGCGCACCCTTAATCTCTGAACCAAAAAAGAACGTTGCAATAAGCAACACTGTGAATAGTACATAGATAAAAAGAGAAAGACGCCGGATATCCTTTAGCGAGAGCAAAGAAACACCCACCAACGTTAGCATGACCGGCACCAAGTAAAAGGAATGACGCTTTAGAAAATAAAAACTATCCAAATGCAAGTGGTGTGCAACAGCTGGACTTGCTGCCATCGTTAAGAAAAAGCCAATAAAAATGATCGAACGTATGCCAAACAAAAGCCATCGCTCGACAGTCCACCACCCACGACCGAGTATGCTATTATCCGAGCGAGCAAACGCCATCATGCTGATGTCCTCACTTTGTGCTGAAATCCTAGCGTTTCAAAAGTTTTTGCAGCGAGTTCTTTAAATCGATCACCGCGGTGTTCAAAATGTTTAAATTGATCAAAGCTTGCACATGCGGGAGACAGCAACACAACAGAAGATTCGGCCGATGCGCGCGCGTCTCTCAATGAAGACTCAAATGCTTGCTCAAGGGTTTTGCAAGACTCCAATGCAATCTTTGATTGAAAGTGCTCTATAAATACCGATTCGGATGACCCAATGGTGTAGATTTTCCTGATTTTGGGCAGAAACGCATCCAACGGCTCAAGTGGATCATTTTTATATTGTCCCCCAACAATCCAATAGATGTTGTCATAAGAACTCAATGCCTTACATGCCGAATCCACATTGGTTGCTTTGCTATCGTTAATAAGTTGGATATGCTCTATCGTTGCAACCCATTCACAGCGGTGGGGCAAACTCTGAAATGTTTTCAATGCCTCAACAATCATGCTTGAGGCAATACCAAAATACCGCGCAAGCGCATAACAGGCCGCCATATTTTGTGCATTATGGGATCCCTTTAGAAACGCACACTCTGATAATTTAAGAATATGCCCCTCTCCCCAATATTGATCAACCAAATATCCATCCTCAACATAAATACCTTTTTCAAGAGGCCGTTGAACAGAAACTGGGATGACATCAATCCCCTTGCACTGCAATTCTTTATAAATATTTTGCATAGGAGGTTCATCAACTCCCAATACTGTTATTTTCAAATCAGATGAATCAAAAATCCGTGATTTCGCATCCCTATAATCATCAAGTGTTGGATGACGATCCAAATGATCCG
>JBQCDM010000172.1:0-23874 GCA_051961235.1 Nucleicultricaceae bacterium (SeqCode) | reverse complement strand
CTCAGCTGTTTTGGGCGTTATTTTATGGTATTTTTCGCTCTCCTACATGAACATTGCAACAGCCGTTGCACTGGCCTTCACAGGCCCTATTTTTACGATTCTTGGTGCTAAAATCTATTTAGGCGAGCACATTGGAACAAAACGCATGATTGCGATCTCCATTGCTTTTGTCGGAACATTTCTGATCATGCGGCCCGACCGCGTTTTGCTTTCTCCTTCTGCTAATATGGACCTGTCTGTTTTTCTGCCTTTATTTTCTGCTATTTTTATTGCTGTATCCAAACTCACAGCACGCGATCTGGGCGCCTCGGGCGAAGCACCACGCGTTATAACCACGTATCTTCTTTTTCTGATGGTCCCTGTATCTGCTATTCCTGCCTTCATTGGTTGGGTCAATCCCACACTCCATCAATGGGGGTGGCTTGCTGTTTTAGGCGTTCTTGGAACGCTCGCACACCTCAGCACAGCAAAAGCACTTAGTCTAGCAGGCGTTACATTCCTAAACCCATTTGGCTTTTCACGCCTTGTCTTAAGCGGCGTCATTGGATTTATGGCCTTTAATGAAATCCCCAACTCGGCCAATTTTTGGATTGGTCTTAGTGTTATCATCTTTAGCGTTTCACTCATGATGTGGGATACGAAAGATCGCCTTGGACGCGGCATCGATATATAGTACTTTATCTTATTAATTCTTGGACCCATCCAAATTTTACGCTAAATTCCATATGATAAAAACAAGGGGATCCTATGCAGGTACGTGCACTTAAAACCCAAAAAATTATGGCGGGAATGTCTCTTGAAGACACCATACAGAATGCTATTCCCTCACTTGAAGAGCAATCGATTGTTGCTGTTACTTCCAAAGTCGTCAGCATTACAGAAGGAAGCTTCATTACAAAAGACAAGGCACCTTTAAAGCAAGATCTGATCACACAAGAAGCCGAGTATTATTTGGATGTGCCTTCCGAATATGGTATTTGTCTCACCATTCGAAATCATATCCTCATCCCAACCGCAGGCATCGATGAATCAAATGCAGATAATGCTTACATACTCTATCCAGAGGATGTGCAAGCTTCTGCAGAACGCCTTTGGTCTTTCCTCAAGTCCCATTACAACCTTCGCCATGTGGGAGTGATCATCACCGATAGCCACACAACACCTCTAAGGCGCGGTGTCATTGGCCTTGGCCTTGGCTGGTGCGGATTTAAAGCGCTTCGTGATTATGTGGGAACGCCCGATATTTTTGGATCCCCGCTTCGGGTTACACTTGCAAATCTTTTAGATGGGTATGCGGCAGCTGCCGTGGTTGTGATGGGTGAAGGCAAAGAGCAAACGCCCCTTGCTGTGATTGATCAACTTCAAAACATTGAATTCACCGATTCTCCCCCTTCAAAAGAAGAACTAGAGCAATTGCTTATGCCAAAGGAAAAAGATCTTTATGCCCCACTTCTTGAGGCCGTTTCTTGGAAAAAAGGAAAGCGCGCGCCTTCTTGAGCGACAGCGCCTTAGATGCCAAAGAGCTCAAGAAGTGCGCTCAGCGATATTATTCAAAAGCTCTAACCAAGCCTCTTCTGTGAGTATCTCAACATTCAAGCGTAGCGCTTCTTTAGCCTTGCTGCCAGCATCGCTACCCACTACCACATAGCTGGTTTTAGCCGAAACGGAGCTTGCTACTTTTGCACCTAAGCTTTCCGCACGCGCCTTAGCTTCAGCCCGCGTCATTTGTGTTAGTGTGCCTGTAAAGACAACCGTTTTCCCCCGCAGAGGTGAATCCTCATGCGACAACTCCTCTGCCTTTTGCACCTCGATGAGACCTTTCTGCACATCAGATCCAACAAGGCGCTCAATCACGCTTAGGTTGTGGGGCTCATTAAAAAATTCCAAGATGTCTTCTGCAACACCATCGCCCACACCATCGATGGAGAGTAAATTCTGGTATGCCTCACTGCTCTTATCAATGGCTTGACGCATCTCATCAATCCAGCTCATCAAGGTTCCATAATGGTGCGCGAGTAATTTGGCAGTGCGCTCCCCCACTTGTGGTATACCAAGTGCATAAATAAACCGATGAAGAGCAATGGTGCGACGTTTATTGATCGCATCAAAAAGATTCTGGGCCGACTTCAAGCCCCACCCTTCACGCGTTTTTAACGGTGTTTCTGCTATTTTATCACGCTCTTCGAGCATAAAAATATCGGCTGGATTTTGAATCAATCCCTCTTGATAAAACGCATCGACGATTTTTGAACCTAGGCCCTCAATATCAAAAGCATCTTTCGAGACAAAATGCCGTATACGTAGTGATACTTGGGCTGGGCAAATAAGGCCACCCACACATCTGTGTGCTGCTTCTCCATCTATACGCTCCACATGGCTGCCACAAGAAGGGCATGTTTTTGGAAAATCGAAGGTTGGGCCACGATGGGGACGATCCGCATCCACCACACGAACCACTTGCGGAATGACATCGCCTGCACGCTGAATGATCACCCGATCTCCGACCCGAATATCTTTTCTTGTGAGCTCATCTTGATTATGCAATGTCGCGCGTTGCACAACAACACCACCAATATTAATGGGAGAAAGATGTGCAACAGGTGTCAGAACACCCGTGCGTCCCACTTGAATAACGATATCTTGAATCACCGTCTCGGCTTGTTCTGCTGCAAACTTGTGTGCAATGGCAAATCGAGGCGCACGCCCCACAAAACCAAGACGTTCTTGTAGATCCAGCAGGTTAACTTTATAGACGACACCATCAATATCAAAAGGTAGGTCGGATCTTAAGTGGTTGATTTTCTCATAATAGGAGAGAACACACGTCTCATTTGAGCACAATTCCCCTAGTTCAGACACCTTAAAACCCCAGCGCTTTAAAGCATTAAAGCCCTCTTGGTGCGTTTTGATGCCGCGAGGATATGTTGCAAAACCATAGGCGTAAAAGCGAAGCTTGCGCTCTCCCGTAATGCGCGCATCCAACTGGCGCATTGAGCCAGCCGCCGCATTCCTTGGATTTGCAAATGGATCTTCTCCTGCCTTGATTCGCTCCTCGTTCAGCTTTTGAAAATCGGCATGCGTCATATAAATCTCACCACGCACCTCGATGACGGACGATCCAGCCGAATCCTCCGCGCTTAAGGTAAGCGTAGACGGAATGTCAGACACCATACGCGCATTGTCGGTAATGTTCTCACCCACAGCACCATCACCGCGCGTTGCTGCTAAAACCAAATGTCCGTTTTCATATCTGAGCGCGCACGAAAGGCCATCAATTTTAGGCTCTGCAAAGAGGTCTATTGGGGCATCAGACGGCATGCCAAAAAAACGACGCACTTTATCCATAAAGTCTTGAACGTCCGTATCATCAAAAGCGTTATCCAGGGAGAGCATAGGCTTCAAGTGCTCCACCTTCTCAAAACCCCGTGACGGCGCATAGCCCACACTTTTTTCAAGCGGGTCATAAGTAATCCCCGACTCCGTCTTTAGTTGCCTGACAAGGCTCTTATAGCGAACGCGTAGAAGATCATACTCTGCATCGGAAATCTCGGGTGCATCCAGCTCAAAATAACGTTGATCGTGGAAACGGATCTCTTTTGCAAGCTGCTCAATGGTTGATTTTATTTTGTCTGCAGATGACATGGAAGGATCCTTTTGTTGAATGCGACAATCAAATAAGGGCACCCTATAGGGCCTTCTTATGAAGCAAGGATTTGGCCGTTTCAACGGCTGCATCACTTAATACATCGCCGCCGATAAGACGCGCCACCTCGCGCTCACGTTCGTCTATGGAAAGCGCGATCAACTGCGTTGAAACCGCTTCATCCTGAAGGTTTTTCACAACAGTATAGTGATGATCGGCTGCGGCTGCAACGAGTGCTGAATGCGTGATGGCAAAAACCTGCACATGCTCGCCTAAACGTGCAAGCCGCTCTCCAATGGCAGAAGCAACACCCCCGCTCACGCCGCTGTCAATTTCATCAAAAATAAGGGTTGAGACATACCCCTCATGCGCCAAAATCACCTTTAAAGCCAGCATGAATCGCGAGAGTTCACCGCCGGATGCAATTTTTCCAAGCCCACCAAAGGGATGTCCTGGGTTGGTGCGCACCATAAATTCAACACGGTCAACACCCCGCTCATGCCATTTCTCTGCCGAAAGGGGTACAATTTCTGTTTTAAAAGACGCTGCTTCTAACTTTAAGGGTGGAAGTTCTTGATTGACCAAGGCATCGAGACGTTCAGCACTACGCATACGCACTTGGGTAAGCCTCTCAGCTGCCCCAACATAGGCTTCTTCCCTAAGAGCAAGTGCCTCACGCAAATCATCCAACACTTCATCGCCTGCCTCAATTTTGGATACCTTGTCTTTAAAATCATTTAAAAGATCTTCCAGATCATCGACATCGCATTGATGTTTGCGTGCAATTTCATTTAAGTCAAATAAACGAGATTCTAGCTGATTCAAGCGCTCAACGCTCCCCTCATCCTCCGTTAAGAGCGTGGATAAGGTGCGATTGGCTTCAGCAATATCCTCCGAAAGACGTGAGGCAACCTCAAATAAGGGGGTAAATTTTTCAGGTGCTAAGCTATGCGCGCGCTCAATGCCTCGATAAGCTTGTGCAAACTGCGCTTCAATGCCATCTTCATTTGAAAACCGCTCAAAAGCAATGGTCAGATGTTCCACAATTTTTGCACGGTTGTGGAGAAACTGACGTTCCGCTTCAAGCGTTTCAACCTCTCCCCGTTTTGGAGAAAGACGCTCGAGTTCATCCAAGGCATAACGCCAAAAATCAGCTTGCGTTTTTCCCTCAGCAAGAGAAGCTTCAGCTTTAAGGAGTGTATCTTTTGCATCCACCCAATGGGCATATGCTACCTTTACACTTTCCCGTGCAGCATCATGAAGGCCAAAGCCATCCAAAAGATCTGTATGGGTTGATGGACTCAAGAGTTTATCAAATTGACCATGAATTTCGATCAAGCGACTACTGAGCTCTCCAAGTAGCGCTAAACTGACGGGTTGATCATTAATGAAAGCGCGTGACTTCCCGTCCCGCGTCAAGCTCCGCCTCAAGACGAGACGCTCATCAAAGTCTAGTCCAGCCTCTTCCAAGGTGTTTTTGATTCCTTCATCCACGCCGACGTCGAATTCAGCCACGACCATCGCTTGATTTTCGCCAGGGCGAATGAGCGATGCTTGAGCGCGTTCTCCAAGAGCAAGATTTAACGCATCCAGAAGAATGGATTTACCCGCACCCGTCTCACCCGTTAAAACAGTCATCCCTCGCTCAAACGTGACATCGAGCTTATCAATCAGCACTATGTTCCGGATAGAAAGGGTTGAAAGCATCGGTTTTATTCAAATCGTGATTTCTTAGAGTCTACAGGCTTTTCCGCAGGCACGGTTTCCCAAGGCCATGCAAAGACTGGACGCTCGGCTTCGTATTGAGGCCGCATATCAACCCCTTCAAGAAGATAATAAGCCTCAGCATACCAAGAGTTGCCTGGGAAGTTGTGCCCTAAGATTGCTGCAGTTTTTTCCGCTAAATTTTTAGAGCCAACCGCCACATATACTTCAATAATGCGGTACAGTGCCTCAGGCACTTGATTGGTCGTCTCAAACTTTTTCACCACTGTTTGAAAACGATTCAGGGCTGCCATATATCCACCTTGGTTCAGGTACTCACGTCCGACAGCCATTTCTTTGGCAGCAAGGGCATCTTTTAGATAGGCGATTTTAATACGTGCTTCCTTTGTATAAGGGGATGTTGGAAAACGCTTTACGATCTCTTCAAAGGTATTCAATGTCGTCTCTGTCATATGCTGATCGCGACGCAATGGTGAAATCTGCTCTAAATAACACAATCCTTGCAAATAATAGGCATACGCCACATCAGGATGCGCGGGGTGGAGTTGAAGAAAGGTTTCCACTTGCGCTAAGGCTTTTTGGTATTTCTGTGCTTGGTAATAGGAGTAAGCAGACATAATTTCAGCTTTGGCAGCCCATTTAGAGTACGGATGCTGGCGATCGACTTCTTCAAAAGTTTTGGCCGCCTTGGTGAACTCGTCTTGCTCAAAAAGATCCATGGCCATGTTGTAAAGCTCTTCGACGGATTTGTCTGCGAACTTTTCATCCTCTTCATGGCTGCATCCTGCAAGAACCATGAGTGCAAGCGAAGAAACAGCAAAAACCTTGAGAAAACATTGTTTAGTGAGAAATGCAGCAGAATAGGACATCGTCATCTTACCTTTGAATAAATTGGTAATGATTTTTTACTCTGCTTCTTTGTGCACGCCAAGAGTAAATATTGGGAAAAGTTTATTTTTAAGCGGAAAGCGCTGGTGACATTGATAAAATCACTGGAGAAACCCTGTTATAAAAAGGCATTTCATCCGTTACATCATCAAAACACCACGCATCTTGGTCATCAAGCAATGTTTTTAACGCCATTGCGTTAAATTCATGGCCGGCATTTTTTGCTTTATATGAGCCTAGGATTGGATATCCACAAAGGTAAAGATCGCCCACCGCATCAAGCACTTTGTGTTTTACACACTCATCTTCAAAGCGAAAACCTTCTGGGTTCATCGGATTACCATCTTGAATCACAACAACATTCTCGAGACTTGCACCCAAGGCAATACCAGCTTTGCGCATTTTTTCAGCATCATCAAAGAAACCAAACGTGCGCGCGGACGCAATTGTTTTTCTAAAATCAGAGGCGTTGCCTTCAAAATAGCACGTTTGTGCAGCCATATTTTTGTGGGTTAAGAAATCGATTTCAAAATCAATTGAAAATGTATCAGAAGGAGACAAGGTAATAAACCGTTGCTCATTGCCCACATGCACCGTTTTTAAAATACGGATAAATCGGCGCGGCATCTGTTGTTGTTTTACACCTGCCAGCAAAATTGCATCAATAAATGGACGCGCACTTCCATCCAAAATCGGAATCTCTTCGGCAGAAACCTCAACAATAACATTATCGAGTTCAGTGGCCCATAACGCCGCCATAAGATGCTCGAGTGTCATAATGGCGGCCTCACCTGAGGCAATGCGGGAACAAAAAGGTACTTGCTGTGTATTTTGATATTTTACTGAAATAGAAGGCGTGCCCGGCAAATCAACACGTTTAAAAACAATGCCTGTATTAACCTCAGCCGGCAATAGCTTCAGACTTACGGGCTCTGCTTTGTGTACGCCAATTCCTTCGAATGAAACAGGCTTAGAGAGGGTATGTTGATAATGTTTTTCTTGCTTTATTGTTGACTTCAGCACGCTTTTAAACCTTTTCTCTCTTTATATAACTTACTTTAGTTATAAACAAATATAGGGAATGCGGCAAAATGGACTTTATTACAAAATATTTCTTGGAAAGACGCCCCCTCAGCAGATCTAGAACCATCACCTGAAAGTGGATTCAAAAAACATTAATCAAACGTATTTTTTATTTTTCATTTACATCAATATATTTTATTTAAATACAAAAATAAAATAAATTAACAATTGATTCATTAAAAAAATTAACGCCATTTTCATTTTTATTTTGTATTATTATAAATATGGATTGTTTTACATGAAAGAATATTACAATGTCAAAATACATTCTTATTATCTTGTCTATTTTTGCCTTTACAACAGTAACATCAATTTCATATGCAAGAGCATATAAGGAGCCCGATAAAGGGGGAGCATACGCTCAAAAACGTATGAAACAGGGTGCCCCAAAACAAGCAACCAGAGGTCACGTAGCGGCCAGATGGTCTATGGGTGGAAACTTTAAGCGTTAAGGAGCATCTTTGTGAGGCCCCTTCCCTTGAATACGAAATATTTTTACCCTCAAAATAAGCTCTAGCAATTTTTTTAAACTAAAGTAGTATGTAAAAATATTATTAGAATCAAATAAGAGAGAAGTTTTGTCAGCACCGCAACGATATACCTATAGACCAAAAAAGTGGCCTGGGATTTTAGGCGTTTTATTTTTTGGAATTGGCAGTATTTTTCTTGTGCACTCGGCCCTACACAATGAAAAAGAACTCATCATTTCGTATCTAAGGATCATTAAAGCGCATCTTTCTGTTACAGAAGCGACTATTTTTTTCGCCATTTTGGCTTTCACGAGTTTCGCGCTCACGCTCTTGAGTTTCGTTGTATTCTACAAATCGTTTACCTCAAAGCATGAAATCTTTATCACAAACGAGAGCATAACACTGCCCAAATCACTCTTTTCAGGAAAAGTGATCACCATCCTCTTCAAGGATATTCAAGACATTACTCGCTTTTCTTCCTATGGCACACATACGATCACAATTAAACATAAGGACGGTAAAACAGCATTCAGCAATGCCGTGCTCAAAAATAATGAAGAATTTGAGGAGATTGTGAGCTATCTTCTAGAGAGAACGAGCCAAAAATAATACGACACACGATCACATCATCTCGTTCTTCTTTATAATTCTTACTATTGTTAAAAAGGCAACCGCGCGGTTCTTTGGCGCACGTAAAATCCAAGCATACTTAAGGCTGCATGAATCATGCAGCGCTCAAATACCACTAAAGGGAAAGTCCTCTAACCTCAAAGATCTGCTCATCACTCAATCTCAAGGCATAGAGACTTTGTGACATCTTCCCTCTCCTCTTACTCATCAACATCTGCAGAAACTTAAAATGCTCACACACTCTACCGTATCTAGGTCAGAGATCTTTTGAAGTGCCTTACAATGCTTGAGGTTATTGACCACTCTTCGTTTCAGAATTCTCATAACTAATGAGAGATTCTAATTCTTCAATAGCCTTTTGGGTTTCCTTCGTATGTTTTTTTCGTTCTTCGGTGGCCAAATGCACTTCTGAAAAAACATCACTATTCTCTTGTTCAATTTGAGATATTTCTTCTTTTAATGCTTTAATTTTTTCTTGGTTTACTTTTACATCTTGTTCTAATTTTGGATTAGGCCCAAACCGTTGCATTCTTGATTGATGATTTTCTATCTCAGTTTCAAGTGTATCAATCGCACTTTTCTTTTTATCGATCGGTTCACGTAGCTTCATCATTCTTTCGTGCAACATTTCAAGATCATTGGTCAGCGTACCTAGCTTTTTGCGCAAGATCTTCAATTGATCAATATGTAAAGATTTTTGATAGTCGCGATCTTGTTCTTCTCGAATTCTTTTATCTTCTTCTCCCACAGATCCAAGGTACGCACTAATCAAGTCAAGATTGAGTTCATCTTCTGGTAACAACGTAATCCCATTTTGGCGAAGCTTTTTAAGGGCCTCAAGGCGCGATTGTTCTGCTGCTTCTGCAAAATCAGGATCTTGATCCTTATGGAATCCTTTAGATGATGCTGCAGCGGACGGCTTGAATTTTTCCGAATTTTCTTCTTTTTTTTGTAACTTTCTTGGCTGAGCGGAAGAAACTTTTTTATTGAAGCCATCCTGATAGAGTGAAAGAACAAGTCCGATAGCAAAGGACCGATCTTCTTCTTCAACCATGACATCCCACAATGCTGCGTCAATGTTCAATTCTGCCCATCGTTCTCTCAGCTTTTTTTCTTGTTCGTCGAGATTATTAAATTTTTCAAAATATTGAGAGAATTGTGCAGATTGCTCGAGATTATCCTCATTAAGTTCGCTCAAGATTTTTTTGACACTTAATGTTTCCGTGTGATTATCAAAAACGCGCCCAGCAAGGGAAGTCACCTCTTCGAAATCCATATCATGTGTACGTTTTTTTCCTGTCGACTGAGGAAAATCATCCACTTCCTTTTCTAGTTTTTTAACATGAGAAGCTTTAACCTCAAAACAAGGTGATGCGGTCATCAGAAGAGTGAACGCTACAAATGCAAGTGATTTTGAAGATGGATGAGTTATAATAATTGTCATAATAAATATTTATATAATTTTAATTTATACACAAAAAAATGTCTATATGAATATCTCTAAATTGTCATGGATAATATCCATATTTTGCAGGATTTACATTTGCGGTAATGCAAATTTTGATCACCATTATGCGCTTAAGTGCGGCAAAAAAAGAGGGCCGCGATGAGCCCTCCTCAATGAATAGAAAAGATGATTGGGATTAGAAGCCCATACCACCCATGCCACCCATGCCGCCCATATCAGGAGCTGGCATAGCAGGCTCTTTCTTTTCAGGGATATCAGCAACCATTGCTTCTGTTGTAATCATAAGACCAGCAACAGACGCCGCGTCTTGAAGTGCTGTGCGCACAACTTTTGCAGGGTCGATAATACCTTGTTTAATCATATCAACGTATTCACCGTTTTGTGCATCAAAGCCCTTGTTCTTATCTTTAGCGTCAAAGAGCTTACCCACAATCACCGCACCATCTTCACCAGCATTTTCAAGGATCTGACGGATAGGAGCTTGAAGTGCACGACGAATGATATCAACACCGACGCGTTGATCATCATTTCCAGGCTTGACACCTTCAAGGCTTTCCGTTGCATAAAGAAGTGCAGAACCACCACCTGGAACGATACCTTCTTCTACAGCAGCGCGTGTTGCATTAATTGCATCTTCCACACGGTCCTTGCGCTCTTTTACTTCAACTTCTGTTGCACCACCAACGTGGATCACAGCAACACCGCCTGACAATTTAGCCAAACGCTCTTGAAGTTTTTCACGATCATAATCGGATGACGTGTTTTCAATTTGCGCACGAATTTGGTTGCAACGAGATTCGATGTCTTCTTTCTTACCTGCGCCATTTACAATAGTTGTGCTGTCTTTTGAGATCATCACTTTCTTACATGTACCCAACATATCAAGTGTCACATTCTCAAGCTTTATGCCGAGATCTTCTGAAATCACTTGACCGTTTGTTAGAATAGCTAAATCCTCAAGCATCGCTTTGCGGCGATCACCAAATCCAGGCGCCTTTACAGCTGCTACTTTCAAGCCACCACGGATTCTGTTCACAACGAGCGCTGCAAGTGCTTCACCTTCCACATCTTCCGCAACGATCAAAAGCGGACGACCAGATTGAACAACTTGCTCGAGCAAAGGAACGATCGCAGGAAGACCTGTCAGCTTCTTTTCATTAATGAGAATGAATGGATTGTCTAATTCTACAACCATCTTTTCAGAATTTGTTACGAAGTAAGGTGAAATATAACCACGATCAAATTCCATACCTTCCACAACATCAAGTTCTGTGTTGATGGATTTTGCTTCTTCAACAGTGATAACACCTTCTTTGCCTACTTTTTCCATGGCATTTGCAATGATATCACCAATTTCTTTTTCACCGTTTGCTGAGATTGTTGCAACTTGTGCAATTTTCTCACCTGTTGACACTTTTTGCGCGCTTGCTTTTAAGTGTTCCACAATTTTTCCAACAGCAAGATCAATTCCGCGCTTCAAATCCATTGGATTCATACCTGCTGCAACGGCCTTTGAACCTTCACGCACGATAGCTTGAGCTAATACTGTTGCTGTTGTTGTACCATCACCAGCAGCATCATTCGTCTTGCTTGCAACTTCACGCACCATTTGTGCGCCCATATTTTCAAACTTGTTCTCAAGCTCAATTTCTTTTGCAACAGACACACCATCTTTTGTAATGCGCGGTGCGCCAAAGCTTTTAGAAAGAATAACATTACGGCCTTTTGGACCCAATGTTACTTTTACAGCATTAGCCAAAATGTCTACGCCTTTAAGCATGCGGTTACGCGCATCTGTCGAAAACTTTACTTCTTTTGCACTCATAATCTGTATTCCTTTAATAAATGTGTGTTAATGTTAAGCAGCAGATTTTGATAAAATGCCGAAAATGTCAGATTCTTTAAGAATCAATAACTCTTCACCATCAATCTTAACTTCTGTGCCCGACCACTTACCAAAGACAATTTTGTCACCGACTTTAACTTCGAGTGGCGTGATTTGACCAGCTTCAGTGCGCGCTCCTGTACCTACAGCAAGAACTTCTCCTTCGATAGGCTTCTCTTTTGCACTGTCAGGAATAATAATTCCCCCACTTGTTTTAGATTCTTGTTCAATTCGACGGACCAGAACACGGTCATGTAAAGGCTTAAATTTCATATTTTTCTCCATATTTCTCTATCATTAACGACTAAAGAACCTCTCGATTTGAAAGCCCTTAGCACTTTCAGCGAGAGAGCGCTAATCTTCTAACATGGGACCTCTTTGACTGTCAAGGAAATTAAGGATTTACCCATGTTCTGATACGATAAATTTAAATACATGTTCTGATGCGATAAATTTAAATAAACGTGCTCCATATTCCCCCAACTATAGTGTTTTTTTGTAACAAATCGACATAAAAGCTAAAGTAAAATATAAAATTCAACTTTTCCTCATCCATTAATTTTTTAACTTCTTGTCAAGTCTGTTGAAAATTTTGAAAACCCATTATATGGTTTAATGGCTCAATTTATGAACAATCGGAAAGTGGAGTCATCATTATGATTACGTCTAGATTAACAACGAAAAAAACTTTTATGTTGGGTTCACTCATTTATTTATCGCTAGCGCCTCACGCTTTTGGCTCGATGAATCAAAAGGATGATGCGTCTGAGAAAAAATCCTTTAAGCGCTCACTACCTGTTGTACAAAACCATGCAGGTCAAGAATCTCCACTCAAAGTAGCGCGCACTCAAAAATCCTCTTCTCCACAGCAAGGTAGCGTTGCTTCCAGAAAAGGCACCACGTCGTTAAGCACAAAAGTAGCCAGATTCTTCGAGGAAATGAATAAAAAAGAGCTTGGAGAAGCCTCCATCAAAATGACAATGGTTCGGCCTGCAACACCAGCAAAAATCAAGAACTCTAAAAAACGACCATGCGGCGATTAAATTTGAAAGCAAGGATATTCAAGAACACCTTGAACAACCGTCACTCTTTTATCAAAGTGCCTCCACACCTAAAAAAAGAACCGCCTCACTAAGAAATAAAGCAGTCAGTTTTAGTGATCAGCAAGACCTTGATAACAGCAAAAAAAAGGCACCATTAAAAATATATTACACAATGAATGGGGCAGAGCTTGATGAATATTTTCTCGACAGTGATCAAGTAACTTTTACAAGCACGCCAGATGGAGACGACCATGATACAGCAACTATAAACTTTGATGGATATAATATTAGCATCACATGGACACAAGCGCATTCCAATCATGATGCCACTGTAGATTTGAAGTTTGCATCCTCAGGTTTTTCAGGAATAGTTTCATCAAACTTAACACTTGCATCTAGAAGTTTTGTTAACAATGACGGCATGTATGGACATCCCATTACTGAAGTCCTAACTCTTAGAGCCAATCAATTTTTATTCAACGAAACCTTATTTTTGTTTAATAAAAATGCTTTTCTTCAAGCAGCTTCTGATTCACCTTCCGTCATTCGAGAACTTACACTGACTAAAAAAGCAGGTGCACGATCAGCCCTTCTAAAAGGCGCAATAGACTTTAGTAAAAAAGATGAAAATTTCGAAGGATCCGGACTTGTAATTTCTGGCATTCAACAGATTAACATTACTTTAGATAAAACGAGATTTTAGATAGAGCCCTCTTAAGAGATCGCCTTAAAAAGCGGTCTCTTATTTTTAACAACCATCCATCTATTGCGAACGATCAGCGACGCTTCAGGTTCATCACATAACGAATCACTTGGGCAACAGCTTCATAGAATTCATGCGGTATCTGTTGACCAATATCCAGTTGATCATAGAGTCCACGCGCAAGAGGTGGATTTTCAACAATAGGCACGTCGTGATCCTTTGCAATTTCGCGAATACGTAACGCCAAAAAATCAACACCCTTTGCAACCACAACAGGTGCTTCCATGGAGTCAATATCATAATGAAGCGCAATCGAATAATGGGTTGGGTTTGTGACAACAACCGTTGCTGTTCCAACATCGTGCAACATGCCACGATTGCGCGCACGTTCTGTGCGGATACGCCGAAGCCGTTGTTTGACGTGAGGATCACCATCGACATCCTTCATTTCATCTTTTACTTCTTGCTTGGTCATCATCAATTCGCGCATATGCATGAATTTCTGATAACCATAATCAAACAAGGTGAAAACAACGAGAGACACAAAAATAACACCTAAAAGATGCAGAAGAATGTCCATAAAAGACGCAAGCAACAACGGTATATCCAAAGAGATATACCCCTCCAAATTCCTAAATTCTGGCCATACAATATAATACGTTAAGAGTGCAACAACGCTAAATTTTACAAAGCTTTTGAAAAATTCGACAAGCGCCTTGATGCCAAATAACTTTTTAAATCCTGAAAGAGGAGAGAGTTTGCTGAGCTGTGGTTTTAGCGGTTCGAAAGACACAAGAAATCGAGTTTGCAGAAATCCAGCAGCCAGAGCTGCTGCAACTAAAATGAGAATAGGCAACGTAAAAGAGAAGAGAATTTTAAGCGTAATCGCCGAAAACAATCCTTCATCAATGGCCGCACTTAAATCCATATCACCAATTTGCTCTATCAAATTTCTCAGTTGCTGCGTGATGGATCGAAATGCTGATGGCAACATAAAGCTAAAAATAAGGATCAACCCAAAGACAGCAAACAAATGCCCAACTTCTTTTGAAAAGGCAATTTGCCCCTTCTCGCGCGCTTTCTCAAGCCGGTGCTCAGTTGCTTGCTCTGTTTTTTGCGATTGCTCTGTATCTTCTGACATCCCCCTACACCTTCATATGAAAAAATGTAATAAGAGAATTCATAAAGGCATTCATAAAATGCGGCATAAGGACATGGAGCGTTGCAAGGAGTGCAAAAAAACCAATCACTATCTGCAAGGGTTGAAGAACGAAAAAGATTTGAATTTGAGGCACTAAACGATTAACGATGCCCCCACCAAAAAACACGATCAACGTCACCATGATGACGGGAGATGCAATTTGTATGGCAAGAATAAACGATTGCTGCAAAGTCTCAAACAAGAGCACAGACACATCACCCGAAAAAGACGTGAAATCAATAGAGAGCCCTGCTGGAAAAACGGTGTAACTATTCAAAAGACCTTTTAAAATAATAGCATGTAAATCCATCACAAACATAAGAACGACAGCAATCACGCCAAGAAACACACCAGGAAGTGCCACTTGTTGTGACGATGCAGCCCCTTCAGCAAATGCATTGGATAAGTTCATTTGAAAACCAATCAAAGCACCAGCCACATCAAGCGCAGACAACATAATGCGCATGATCATCCCCAAAAAGAGGCCAATGCAATATTCACTTATTAAAATACTCATAAACAAAGCAGGCTGCTGAGGAAAAGGTGGCAGAGCACTTACAAGGGGTGTGAGAATAAGCGCAAGGGTAAAAGCAAGCCAAAGACGCACCTGCGGATTAACATAGCTTTCTGATAATCCCGGCATGAGCGAGATCACCCCTGCAAAGCGCAAAAAAACAACCATGTACCCAAATAAATCTGGCACCCATAATTGATAGGCATGATCCATCCATATCACCCATTTTGATGCGCGATAAGATTAAAAACATCATGCGCGTAACGCGTCATCACATGGGACATATAGGGGACGAGAAAAAAAATGACACCGAATGTTGCGATCATCTTGGGAATAAAAGAAATTGTCATTTCCTGAATTTGCGTCAAGGCCTGAAAAAACGATATAACTAAACCCACAGCAAGGGCCACAAGCATAATGGGCGCCCCAATCTTTAATATGACAACAATAGCCTCTCTCGATATATCGATAACGTCTGCTGGCGACATTTTTGTTTTCTTGTATGAAAATTCTTGACTTTCTCTCTGTCTGATTATACTCAAAAAAAACAATTCGACGCAATAAATGTTATTTTATTTTTATTTTGAAGTTTTTTGCAAAACCCACTATAAGGTGGTAAGAATTTAAAATTATCGCAATAGAGTATAAGAGTTAGAAACAATGTTCGCAGTCATTAAAACCGGTGGAAAACAATATAAAGTAATGCCAGGGGATCTTATTACCGTTGAGCGTCTCGAAGGAGAAGCTGGCAGTAAGGTCAACATTAACGACATCCTCATGGTCGGCGATGAGAAAGCCTCCACAATTGGAACGCCTTTCGTTGAAAAATCAGAAGTTAAGGCTATGATTGTTGATCAAGGACGCTCTGATAAGGTTATCGTCTTCAAGAAAAAGCGTCGTCAAAACTATCGTCGCAAAGCCGGTCATCGTCAGCACCTCACGTGTCTTTGGATTGAAGATATCGTAGTCAATGGAAAGTCTCATCCAGCTGAAAACAAAATTGAGCCTCGTGCAGCAGCTGCTGCAAAAGTTGAAGCGCCAAAAAAAGCAGCGCCTTCAAAAAAAGCGTCTGTAGAAGCATCGTCTGAAAAGCCTGCACCAAAAGCAAAAGCGGCGCCAAAGGCTGAGACAGCAGAAAAAGCAATAAAAGCTGCGCCTAAAGCAGCAGCGAAATCAGCAGAAAAGAAACCTGCTGCTAAAACGACAAAGTAAGTTTAGAGGAGTTTGAGATATGGCACAGAAGAAAGCCGGTGGTAGTTCCAAGAACGGACGCGACTCAGCGGGTCGCCGATTGGGTGTAAAGAAATTTGGATCCGAGCATGTAATTGCAGGAAACATCATCATTCGTCAACGTGGCACAAAATATCATCCAGGACAAAATGTTGGCCTTGGTAAAGATCATACGATCTTTGCAACTGTGGATGGTCAAGTGAAGTTCCACAGCGGTTTCAAGGGACGTCAATACGTTTCCGTTGTAGCAGCATAATACATTCCTTTTTTGTAAAACCCTGCCTTTGATTTGTGCAGGGTTTTTATATCTTTTAAGATCATGCAATTTCTCGACGAAGCAAAAGTTAATATAAAAAGTGGTAAAGGTGGCGCAGGCTGTATCAGTTTTCGCCGCGAAAAATATATTGAGTTTGGTGGACCGGATGGTGGAGACGGTGGTCGCGGTGGCGATGTCATTGTTGAGGCTGTTCAAAATCTAAACACTTTGATTGATTACCGTTATCAGCAACACTTCAAAGCGCAAAGCGGACAACATGGTATGGGTAAAAACCGCACAGGTGCGTGCGGAGAAGATTGCATTCTAAAAGTACCTGTTGGAACCCAAATCTTTTATGAAGATAAAGAAACATTGATGACGGACCTCCTTCATGCAGGCGATCGTGTTGTCATTGCCAAAGGAGGCGATGGAGGAGCCGGTAACACACGTTTTAAATCTTCCACCAACCAAGCACCAAGGCGCGCTGGTCCAGGCGGTCCTGCTGAAGAACTTTGGATTTGGCTAAGACTCAAGCTTATTGCGGATATTGGCCTTGTTGGTCTACCCAATGCTGGAAAATCTACGTTTCTAGCCGCCTCTTCTAATGCTAAACCAAAAATCGCAGATTATCCTTTTACGACGCTTAAGCCCCAACTTGGTATGGTGCGTTTTCAAGATGTGGAGTTTGTTTTAGCCGACATTCCAGGCCTTATTGAAGGCGCACATGAAGGCATAGGCTTAGGCGACCGGTTTTTAAAACATGTTGAACGCTGCCATGGTATTATTCATCTGCTTGACGCCACAGAACCTGACCTTGTTAAAAATTATAAAATTATTAGAGAAGAACTCGAAGCTTATGATCAAGGACTTGAGGATAAACCCGAGATTTTAGTACTCAACAAATGTGATGCGCTCTTAGAAGAAGAGCTCAATGCTAAAATAAAAGCATTAAAGAAGAAAACAAGAAAAGATATTTTCACAATTTCTGCCATTTCTGGTGAAGGCGTTGAAGATTTATTGAAGTATACATTTAATTTGTTAAAACAACATCAAGACGAAGATCTGATTTAATAGTCAGATCTTTGATTTTTTTCATAAATAAGACGCTTTTGTAGTATAATAATATTACAGGAGATTACTTTAACTGACGGAGATGTACGATTAAGAGTGCAAAGCGCAGCATCCGGCCAAAACAGGATGTTTCTTTAAATGAGGCTATCTACCAGTTTCTCGATGAACAAAAAGCCGAACATATTGTAAGTTATGATCTTTCTAATAAGTCAGCGCTCGCGGACACGATGATCATAGCCAATGGTATCTCCCAACGACATATTGCAGCGCTTAGCGAAAAGCTTAAGGAATTTCTTCACAAAAACGGTATTAAAGAAGTTCTCCTTGAAGGATATCCACATAGTGATTGGATTTTGGTTGATGCCGGCAATACCATCATTCATCTCTTTAAGCCTGAGATGCGCGATTATTACGGGCTTGATAAAATGTGGAGTGCCGCATTTTCCAATAAAGAGGAAGCACCTTTAATCGTCTAAGACGCCTAAATATGTCGTACGCTTCTTAGTGACAATGAATAGCCCTATCTTGGGTGATTTTCTCTAGGCTGTCCAACGCTTATGGATTGTAGATTGGGTGAATTGGTATGATTCACAGCCTTATGTTAACTAGCGGATAAAACATCACTTTATTGAAGAGTTTTGTCGTTTCATGGCTCTTGCCGATTTCTCCTATTTTTCTTACTCTTTAGAAAATTGGCCCCATTGTTTTTTGCCATGCCCATAAAGGCCACACTAATGCGTTGTGATCGATGGATGTCGTATCAGAGGATGTGGCCATCCATATTGCATTCACTTCGTTCGACGCAATATAAGGTGATGATTCAGTTTTTTCCCTTGAAACCTTCACATGATTTTCGGAAGATGACCCCATAAGTATTGCCTTAAAAAACATCAAATCTTCATCCGTGTAAAAGATAGAATCCAGCATATGATCCACAATCATTGGAAAAGAAGAGTAAGAGCAGCTCAGCTCTTCATCCTGAATATCTAAAAAAGCCTCGGCCTGGCTGTTTACGAAAAAAACAGCCCCCATAAAGATGGGTAAAACATGGCTCTTAATTTTAATCTTCAAACACATCATCAGACTCTTCTATCTTTCTTTTCTCTTTGCTGACATCAATAACGATTGGCCTAGAATCGCCGCCCCCAAAGTTTTTTTTATTATCTTAATAATCTCAAAACAAAAAATACCCAATTGGGTATTTTTTGTCATTAATGCCATTTGAGATTTTCACGGCACCTTATATAGATTCTCATTTCCTTGTCAAAGGTACAACTGCAACATGCTTACGTAATTGTGTGATAACGCCGCCTTGAATCGTAAAACCATACCCTCGCAATAACGATCGTTGATTACTCTCAACATTACTCTCATACCATTGCGACAATTTATTAGACAGAATAACCTCCCTTTCTTCACTCATGATTTCATGCGTTAAATATTTAAAAAAACCTGTACCTCGTGTGTTATGAGCATTTCTTTTGACAAGCGCTACTTCCATTTCTTCTTGATCAATAATCTTGCCTAGATTAATAACACCGCCACCATTCTGCCCTATTTCAACCAGCGCATTCGTTTGCTGATCTGTATTTTGAGCTCTTTTCGCAATTGGACTCTTAGATGGATTCTCAGATAAAACCTCAAATGAAACATTTGGATCAATCCTTGATGATAAGCTGGTCGCTTCAATGCTCTCTTCAACAAACCTTTCTAGATCATAAATACCTTCATCATTCTGCCCTATCTTAACCGGGACCTTCGTTTCCTGAGCTGTAGTTATTTCCGAAAATTGACTATCTAGCAAATTCTCAAAAGAAGTTTCAAACGAACTATTTGTTTCACTCATTGATGGTAAGCTTATGCCAAAAGGATCTGAGGGTTCATGAAAACTCTCAAAAAAACCTGTATCATCACTATTAAAGCCATCTAAGCAAGCATCACCACGATGCACACTCGAATAGTAATGGTCTTCCTCTAAAAATTTCGACCTCTTAGACCACATCTCTTCTGGGCTCATCGTGTCACTAAACGCATCACCAAGATTTCGTTTAGATGCATGAAGCGTGCTCGTATCACCTAAGATACCCATCAAGGCAATTGTTATGATTTTTCCATATTTTACGCTCTTATTCTGTCGTTTGATCGCAAAATTTTTCCTGTTGTTCATTTTATTTCTCCTTTTATATATCGCGGCATTATCTATGATTTTGCTTGTTCTGCAATATTTTTTTGCAAAAAAGACAACTTGCTGCGCATTTTTGCCATAGTATGCTAAAGACAATCAACTTCAATGCGATGGCTATGGGTGAGGAGCAAAACAGTAGATTTTTTTTAAGGCGTGTTAAATGATACAGCGCACAACCTTTTTAGATTAGAGGCAACGTGACCCTTACGCGATCTCGCATCGTGATGAGATTTAAGCCAAGAAAGAAGCGTGCCATACAGAAACGGCCGGGGACGATATCCCCCTCTTCTCTTTTGGGATATTTGCACGCGCCACCATTATTTTCTTTGGAACTTATAAGACGTTTATGACGCAATGCGCTTAATTTTTTGTGCAATCGTCATAAAATAGGTTGAATTTTATTCAAAAAATCTTCTTAATTTTAAATAGTTATAAAATCACTCAATTTTAAAGGCATCCAGCTAGAGCAAAAATCTTATGTCATTTTTGCCAAACAATTTTTACTAAAAAGGAGTATATGCAAATGTTAATGTCAGTATCTTTCATGGCCCTTTGTGGTTTAATTTTATATCATCCAGTAGAAGCGAGTCGGGACATTAATGCAGAAAATGTTTCCCCATCAAGGTCCAATAAACATCCAAGGAATCACCATCAAATACAAATGGTTGAATCCTCCAACAATACAAACCATCCGTATCAAAGAACATTCAAATCCAAAACAATTTCCGAAACCGATCTCATTGCAAATGGAAATTATGTCTACCAACAAACATTTGCACCCAAAATGGGGGAAAATTCAGAAACTATCCAATATCAAATGGAAACGGCTGCGCCACATGTAAGAGGCCATCAAACTCCTCAAACCACCACCTCTACTGCACACCCCATCCCCATTACAAACAGGAAAAAAAAGTCAACCACCGCTTCTCAACTGGATTCTAATCGGCAACCCCTTCGCGCCATACAACCTCCCCAACCTTCATCTTATCAAGGTCAGAGCAATGCTGCACATCCACAAAAACAGAGCGCAAGTACAGAAAAATCTCTACCACGGAATCCAAGAATAACCCCACAATATCAACCCGCTCCCGAGGATATTGTAGTGGCAACAATCGCACCCAGAAATGATCTAGTATCATTACCCCGAATCTCCGGTTCAAGGCCTCTAGAGGTCATGATACCTGATTACCAATCTAATGAGAGCCATCCGTTACTTGGTAAGGTTCTACAATTACCTTTAAGGGATCCCCTTTTAATTGAGCTCCTAGAAAAACATCCACAATACTCTATGATTAATATACTAAACGCATATGAAAGCTTAACAGGACGAACATCCCAAAACTCTGCAACACTTTTAACCTTAGAAAATGATCATTATAAAGCAAAAAGATCTCTAGCTTCTCTAACTAGCCTCGCTACTCTAGCTACCAGCGCTCCTCAAACAGTGCAGAGAATAGCGCCTCAAAATAATATCATACAAGGAACCATGGCACTTCTTCCTTTAAATGCCTCCAGGGATACTATTATTACAACCATAAAGTCAGCCTTGAGGGAAACATACAACCCTGACCATGACAGCCACTTATCACTTTCCTATTTATCGCTGAGTCAAAAGATACAAGAACTCCAAGAGAAACGACTAATTTCTTCAATCGAAGAAAAAATGCTCTTAATAAAGCTCGAGAATGAAAAGGCACAGATTGAACTATTTGGATCAAATGAGAATTACATGCTTGCCATGCAACATCTGATTCAAGCACTCAACAATAGAAATTATACACCAACACAACGTTATGCTATCTTTATACTGCTTTCGGATGATCAGCATTTTGGAAGCCTTACTTCTTTAAACCATATGGTCCATCTCCAAAAATATAGATTAAGTTTATCAGAACGCGTTATTGCAACACTTCCAGAGATCGAAGACGCGATGATGTGTCCTGTTCATAATACAGTCAATATTAGCGGTCTTACGCAACGCATAAGAGAATTAAACGATCCTAAAATCCATAATTCTTCCCTATCTGAATTAAAAACACTGCATCCACTTTTTATGAACCTTACCATTGATGATCTCATCGCACCACCATACCCTCCTCAATCTCCATCCCACATAACTTATTATCAGGTTATTCATAGCAACACCCTACCTTTACAAAAAGCTGCTGTTTATGAATTTGCGGCAACTTTCATGCTCAACTATCTTGGAACAACATCAAGATCTCTAACACTTAATTATAATCCTGAAATTGTTCGACGTAAGTTAGAGATGGCTTTGTTTTATTTAGATATGGAGTCTTCCAACTCAAATACACTACCTATTGATGATTCTTCTCTAAAACAGAAAGTCATGCAGAAGTTAATCCAGCGCATTAACAATAGCGCTTTACGACTTAAGCATCTTTATATTGATACACACACACGCTAATATGTCTTTGCGCCCTTAGAATTGCCATTGCAATTTTAAGGGCGCTTAACTGTGCGCCCTCTCATATAAAATTAAAGAACAATTCTAGGAAAGACGCCTTGAGGTTGAGGTAATGCAGTACCAGCCTCGAGCGTTTCTTCTTGAAGGGCTTGAAAATTCCGCTTTGCTGCCGGTATCGCCAATTGATCTAAGATTTTTCCTGCCGCATCAGGCATTAAAGCAAGACAAGCTACACCAATGCTACGAATAACTTCACACAAAACCCATAATACTGTTTCCATGCGTGCGGGATCTGTTTTGCGCAAAGACCATGGTTGCTCGCTGTCCACATAACGATTGGCATCACCAATAACATCCCAAATCGCATCACACATTTTATGCAATTGTAATTGATCCGCATATTGGTTGAGCAGATATGGCAGGGCTTTTACTTTCTCAAGGAAAGCTATATCTTGAGGCGCCAATGTTCCAGGAGATGGGATGCGTGCCTCGACATTTTTTTGAATAAAGGAAAGGACGCGTTGTACCAAATTCCCCAAATCATTCGCCAAATTAGAATTAATACGCTGTATCAGGGCTTGTTCAGAAAAATCTCCGTCTTGACCAAAAGGCACCTCACGCATCAGGAAATATCGGACTTGATCAAGACCAAATCGCTCAACAAGCGCAAGCGGCTCAATAACATTGCCTATGGATTTTGATATTTTTTCGCCCTCATTGGTCCACCAGCCATGTGCAAAAATTTTCTTTGGCAAGGGCAACCCTGCTGCCATCAAGAAGGCGGGCCAATAGACGGCGTGGAATCTCAAAATATCTTTACCCACTAAATGAACACAGGTCGGCCAATACTTTTTAAATGCTTCGCCTTCCTCATCCGGATAGCCTATGGCAGTCAGATAGTTTGAAAGAGCCTCAATCCACACATACATAATGTGCTTATCATCTCCTGGAACTGGAATGCCCCATTTGAAAGTGGAACGCGATATGGAGAGATCTTTAAGCCCACCTTCCACAAATCGAACCACCTCATTCAAACGACTTTCTGGGCCAATAAAGTCAGGATGCGCCTTATAATAATCGAGCAACGGCTGTTGCCATTCTGATAGTCTAAAGAAATAGCTTGGTTCTTCAACCCACTCAACATCTGCGCCTGTTGGCGCCTTGCCGTTCACCAATTCTTTTTCGAGATAAAAAGCCTCATCGCGTACAGCATACCAGCCCGCATATGTTGACACATAAATATGCCCTTTCTCCACAAGACGTTCCCAAAGCGCCGTTGCAGACTTTTTATGACGCTCTTCGGTTGTGCGAATAAAATCATCAATGGAAAAATTCATTTTTTCTGCAAGCTCTCGAAAACGTACAGAGACCTGATCAACAAACACTTGCGGGTCCAACCCCGCTTTTTCCGCTGCTTTTTCTACTTTTTGCCCGTGCTCATCTGTGCCTGT
>JBQCDM010000171.1:0-2964 GCA_051961235.1 Nucleicultricaceae bacterium (SeqCode) | reverse complement strand
AGATGCTTGTGTTGCACTTGAAGAGTTGTCTGCGACATTTAAGCAAGTTGCGCCCAATGTAAAAAGACTTGTTGCAAAAGCAAAAGATGGACTTAACTGCAAATAAACAAGACCTTATTCTTAGTTTCATTGATACGTCCATTCGCACGCATTTAACGCCATTTAAGGAGATCTTAACTGGCCACAAGCCTTTTGCTGTTGCGGTTTCTGGTGGAAGCGACAGCTTAGCACTTGTTTATGCGATCCTAAAATTTTATCCGACCGCGCGTGCTTTTATGCATACGCTGACGTTTGATCATCAACTGCGGTTTGGCTCAGGTGCTGAAGCGGCTCAAGTCAAAAAATGGATGGATGGTCTTGGTGTTGATCACACGACGCTCAGTTGGGAAGGATTAAAACCAACAACAGATATTATGAAGCGCGCTCGTATCGCACGATATCATGCGCTTGAATCTTGGATGCAAGCACACAAGGTGGAGCATTTATTTTTGGCGCACCATTTGGATGACGTTTTGGAGACGCTTTGTATGCGCCTTTTAAAAAAAACAGGTGCAGAAGGGTTGGATGCTTTGTGGCAGGAGAGAAAATTTGGAAGCATGACATATGTTCGTCCATTTTTAGGACTTCAAAAGAAGGAGCTTCAGCATTTTCTCAAGAAAGAAGGGGCTCCTTGGATCGAGGATCCCAGTAATCAAAACACGACGTTTGCACGGCCACTCGTTCGACTCATTTTGAAGAATGAAAGATTAAAAAAGTTTTTAAGCGAACATCAGCCGAAATTTATACATTTTGCAACACTGTCACGACGATTGCGCAAAACACTGACGGATCGGTTGGTGTGTCGCCATAGTTATGGGTATCTCTCTTTGGATGCGGAGATGATTGAAAAGTTGCCCCATGCGCTCGTCTTGGACCTCATCCGCCATTTAATTCAAGACTTTCGAAGGCTCGATTACCCGCCTAAACGTAGCCAAGTTGAAACACTTTTAAAACGGATAGAAAAAGGCGGCACACTTAAAGGGTGTGATATTCAGCGATACAAAGGAAAGATACTCCTCATGCGCGAGTGGTCTCATGCACAAGAAGTGCTTTTACCGGTAGGAAAAAAAGGCGAGGTCCAATGGGATGGACAGTTTAATATTACGTTTAGAACAAATGTCGATGGATGCGTGATAAAAGCCTTAGGCTTAAAGGGATGGCAGAGAGTTTTGGCACAAACAAACGGGACGCTTGATTTAGACATACCATTTCCTGTAATTTTAACCCTACCATCCTTATGGAATGGTGATATGTTAATGGAGGTGCCACACCTTGATGATTGGATGGAGCGTTCTTTGCGTTCTCGGATCATACAAAGGGTGCAATCCATAGATTCTTAATGGCTCTTATGCGAAATATCGTCAATCTGGGCTTAGAAGGTAGAGGAAACAGTGAATAATAACGGCCGTAATATCGTTCTTTGGGTTATTTTATGCCTATGCTTGCTTGTCATTTTTAACTTATTCAGTACAAACCGAAACTATTCATCGACGGTCACATTACCTTATTCAGAATTTTTAGATGAGGTTGATCGTGGCAGCATTAAAGATGTCTTGATTAAAGGAAATGCCATATCCGGTAAAACTGAAGATGGGCGTTCTTTCTCATCCTATGCGCCGATGGACTTGCAATTGGTCGATAAATTGACAAATAAAGGGGTTAAAATTTCGGCAGCGCCACCTGAAGCTGAGGGGTCATCTTTCTTCAATATTCTGATTTCATGGTTCCCGATTTTACTGATTGTGGGTGTGTGGATCTTTTTCTTGCGACAGATGCAATCTGGAAGCAACAAAGCCATGGGTTTTGGAAAATCACGGGCACGTCTCTTGAATGACAAAGGAACGAAAGTCACGTTTAAAGATGTTGCTGGTATTGATGAGGCTAAAGAAGAGGTGGAAGAAATCGTTGATTTCCTGAAAGATCCTCAAAAATTTCAGCGTCTAGGTGGCAGAATTCCAAAGGGTGTATTGCTCGTTGGCTCTCCTGGTACTGGTAAGACCCTCCTTGCAAAAGCAATTGCAGGCGAGGCCAACGTGCCGTTCTTCTCCATCTCAGGTTCTGACTTCGTTGAAATGTTTGTCGGTGTGGGTGCAAACCGGGTCCGTGATTTGTTTGATCAAGGTAAGAAAAATGCGCCATGCATCATTTTTATTGATGAAATTGATGCTGTTGGACGTCACCGTGGCGTTGGTCTTGGTGGTGGTAATGATGAGCGCGAGCAAACGTTGAACCAGCTTCTCGTTGAAATGGATGGGTTTGAAGCGAACGAAGGTGTTATTTTAGTAGCTGCAACGAACCGTCCGGATGTTTTGGATCCTGCGCTTTTAAGACCAGGTCGATTTGATCGACAAATTGCAGTGCCACTGCCTGATATTAAAGGCCGTGAGCAAATCTTAGGCGTGCATATGTCCAAATTGCCTCTTACACCCGGTATTGATATTCAAGTGATTGCACGGGGTACACCCGGTTTTTCAGGTGCAGATCTTGCAAACTTAGTGAATGAAGCAGCACTAATTGCAGCACGCCAAAATAAGAAAATGGTTGCCATGACTGACTTTGAAGAAGCAAAGGATAAAGTCATGATGGGGCCAGAGCGACGTTCCATGGTGATGAGTGAGGCAGAAAAGAAGTTAACAGCCTACCATGAGTCAGGGCATGCTATTGTAGGTATTCATAATGTGCATTCAGATCCAATTCATAAGGCAACCATTATTCCACGCGGTCGCGCTTTGGGTATGGTTGTGAGGCTTCCTGAAAGCGATCGTTTTTCTATGGCAAAAAATCGCCTTTTAGCAGACCTGGAAGTTGCTATGGGCGGGCGTATTGCTGAGGCGATGATCTTTGGGGAAGGCAATGTAACAACAGGTGCTTCTTCAGATATTAAAAATGCAACGGAAATTGCCTATCGTATGGTAACGGAATGGG
>JBQCDM010000170.1:0-3908 GCA_051961235.1 Nucleicultricaceae bacterium (SeqCode) | reverse complement strand
GTTTCTTTCAAACCGAAGCCCGCTGCGTTTGCAGCACCCGTTGCTGCCATCAGACCAACAAGTGTAAAGGCTGATGCTAAACGCCAATCTAATTTTCTCATCCCCTGCTCCTTAAATAGAAGGTTATTAAATTTAAATTTACTAAAAATTAACTAGGTTTGATGACTAATTAAAGGTAGATTCCATCGAATTGCAACTAAAAAAGTCGGCTCAAACGCTTTTTAGGCATAGTGTTGCATGGAATGAACATTCTTAACTTAAATGCAGAGGCTTATAATGCGTAAATATCTCCTTTTCTTCTCTCTTATTACTTTTCTCTCTATACATAATGTACACGCTGAAAGCGAAGCACCGTTTGATCCTTCAGGCAGTGACGCACCTGTTGCAGCGACTATGGATGAAAAACAGCCTTCCAAGGAAGGGCCAGCCCAACACGCTGTTGCAAAGACACCACGCGGTACATGGCTTACTGAAGATGGAAGAGCTAAAGTTAAAATTGAAAACTGCCCAAGCAGCAACTTACTCTGCGGTGAGATTGTATGGTTAAAAGAACCTAAAAATGAAAAAGGCGAAGACAAAAGAGACATCCATAATCCAGATCCAAGTCTCCACAATAGAACCGTAATTGGACTTCATATCTTAAAGAATTTTAGACAAGATGGCGACCGCTGGGTAGATGGTGAAATCTATAACCCTAAAAATGGTAAGACCTACGCTTGCACGATGTTTGTTAACGAAGAAGGCAATTTAGATCTACGTGGACACGTATTGATTGAACTTTTTGGCGAGACACAAATTTGGACGCCTACCCACTAATAACTGAATCATAAGAACAAGGCTGCCTTTAGATAATCTTCAAAAGGCAGCCATTTTAGTCATATAATAACAATTTAAGTCATATACTTGATCCTATAAATTAACTTTATATATTGACCTTAATGTATTCAGCTATTATGGATCTATGGTGTATTTTTTTAAGGGCTATCTAAAAGTAATGTTTTCAAAATGTGCATCCCGTTGCTTTTGAGCCCAGCTTAAATGAGGGATAATCATGAAAAAAATTATTACCGGTTTTATACTAACCACTCCTTTGCTAACACTCCCGCTTACCGCTGATATTGCGTCAATTCGTAAAGAAATTGAGGAAATTGAAATAATAAGAAAAAATCATCAATCCGCTATAGCAAAAGGGTTGGGCCAAGAAGTCCAAGTTACATTAGACGAAGTCGAAGGACGACTCAAGACGTGCGTCGTTAACCATTTCGTCATCAATCAGTCTTTAGAAAATCGCATTCAAAAACTGAAACACGCTCTTGAAAAAGAAGAGCTGAAAGCGCTCCTCTCTCCACAGCTCCTTACAGCTTCACCTAACACAACAGAAGTAAGTGACGAACCAACGCCTACAGAAGGATCGGATAAAGAAGAGGGGAAGATGCCCCTCTCTCCTCCACAGCGCCTCACCGTATCATCTAGCCCAATACAAACGCGTGACGAACTCACAGTAGGCCCCATGACTCAATCGTCCGATAAGGAATCCACGTTATCTCCTGCGAGAACTCGATCATCACAAGGTCCACTTCAAAATATACTCACACGAAGCTTTGATGGATCAGCCGATCCTCGTGTGTTTACAAAAAGTGAAGCTGAGCGGCGTAAGACAAAACTCCAGCTCCTCCATCACACGGACGAAGACCCTGTTTGGGACAAGCTTTTCAAAACGCGTTATGCTTTATCTCAAGGAAAAGATCTCGCTGCAGACGTTCCACACGTTTCAACAGCCGGAGATGGTGCACTGCAGGGCAAAGATGAAGGATCAACAGCAGGCAACGTAAAAAAAGTTTCCCCTGCAATTTCATTTACAACATACAATCCTTTACCTATTCCAACAAAAGAGCTAGACAAGGAGTTTGGTACTGATCATATCAATACTGTTAAATTATCAGAGCAACTTGTGGCACTGCTCGAGGGCACGCACAAACCAACCAAGCTTATTGGGGGCGTCGACTTACGTGATGATTCCATCTTAAAACCGGTTTATTTCATTGTTTTATGTGAGTTGTTTTTGCGCGAAAATTCCTATGATTATGCTATGCAGGCGCTAGGAGAAGCCTTAAAAAGCAACATAACCTCAAATCAATCAATCAAAATCAAGCTTTATTTTTCACACATTTCAAGCTTTATGCCAACAGATCTTCCGAGCTATCGACAAATTGCTGATATCTTGGATATGTAAGCCAAGTCATTCTTTTATCTTGATTAATTCACGCAAGGGCCTATGATGGGCCCTTGTGAAGGTGCTTTTAGATAATAGGGAATGCGAAAACCGCAACTGCCCCCGCAACTGTAGGCATTTTAAAACTTCAGCAATAGCCACTGGGTTTATCTCGGGAAGGTGCGAAGTGTTGATGCGAGTCAGGAGACCTGCCTTTACAGCCACCCTTATCTTTGAACGGGGCGTTCTTGGGTAACGAGCTTCAACAAATGGATTTACGTGTTTGGTGGCCTTTATCATACAATGAAGGACTACTATGCACCCTTTTTATCTAACAAGCGTTCGTTTGATTGATGCAATTTTTCACCCTAACACGACGACTTTATCCTCCTATAGATTTCAAATCCGCTCTTATGTTGCTGTACTCTCTTCAATCCTTGTTTGCCTACCTCTGTCGCATGCTTGGTGCCAACCAAAGGCCACGAAAAAGATTGTCGTCAGAGCATCACGCTTAAAAAAAGAGCCGCAATTATGTCCAAATGTTGAACACGTCACATCTCAAAATATAGAACGCTCTCAGTCTTATCAGGCCATAGATTCATTACAACAACTGCCTGGCATATACGTAACATCATTTGGGCTCTCAGGGGGACTTACAAAAGTCGAAATGCGTGGCATGCCTTCTTATAACACATTTGTCAGCCTCGATGGCATGCCACTGAATGACCCAGGTGTAGGCGGTGCTGCTAATTTTTCTGATGAGTCTGCGCGTGACACTGAGACCATTCAGGTTGTTAGCGGGGCACGCGCACTGCGCTATGATCCACGCGCTGGAAGTGGCGCCATCATTATGACGAGCAAAGACGGAAATGGTCCACGATCTTTTTTTTCAACCCAGGAGGGTGGTAATAATAAAACAGGTTTTCTTAGCTTAGGATCAGAAGCCGCTCAACATGATGTTCAATACTACACAGTTTTTTCAGGTCTTAGATCTGGGTCAGGAAGCAGCATTAATCAAGTTCATGGAAACTTATTGAGCGATTACACACGTCAATTTACAGGTCTTGCATCGCTGAAAGCTAAAGTGAACCCACATTATAATTTCAGATTATCCATGCGTGCTAACGAGACCACGCTTAATATGAATGACTCCGCCGATAGAAGTCAGGGACAGCCCTTCCCTGTTCGCTCTGACAATGTCAATACTATTGCTCGAAATTTAGTAGCACTCAATAATACGATAAAAATTCCTAATCTACCCATGGCTAACGAATTCTACCTTGGCCATACGCAAACACGTATGATAACTCAGTTTCAAGGAAATGATTATGTAACGGATGGCTCCACTCAAAAAGTTCAATATGCTGCACACTTTAAGCCAGTCTCGGCTATTGAACTCACTTTTGTTGCAGCCCATGAAAGAGAGCTTGCTCTTGTTCCAAATAAAGGACACTTTTCTGTTCACATGAATCATTTGATGGGAAACTTGGATATTGAGGTGACGAAAGAACTCACACTTAATCTAGGTAGCCGCATCATCAAACATCGTCTTTTTGGCCCCAAACCATCGTTCTGGACGGCTGTTGATTATAAGCTCACGAAAAATATGGTTCTTTTTAGCTCGTTTGGCTCTGGACAACGATTTCCCTTAATCATGGATTTGTATCAAACACATCCAGAGAAAATAGGAAATCCA
>JBQCDM010000169.1:0-3614 GCA_051961235.1 Nucleicultricaceae bacterium (SeqCode) | reverse complement strand
ACCCTGATGAAATTAGGCGTGATCGCAACAATTAACCAAGCCATTGATGCGGATACAGCCGAGCTCGTCGTTTCTGAGTTTGGTCACACGCCAAAACGTGTTTCAGAATCCGACATCGAAATTGGTCTTGTGGGCGAGGATGATCCTGAAGCACTCAAAAAACCGCGTCCTCCCGTTGTCACCGTCATGGGACACGTGGATCACGGAAAAACATCTCTGCTTGATACCATTCGTAAATCAAGTATTGTCTCCCATGAAGCAGGCGGCATTACCCAACATATTGGTGCCTATCAGGTCATGATGCCATCGGGCGGTCGTATTACGTTTATTGACACACCAGGCCACGCTGCATTTAGCCAAATGCGTGCCAGAGGTGCCAATGTAACGGACATTGTCGTTCTTGTCGTGGCCGCCGATGACGGTGTAATGGAACAAACCGTGGAAGCTATTAATCATGCCAAGGCCGCACAAGTTCCTATCATTGTTGCCATTAACAAAATTGATAAGCCTGATGCCCGCCCTGAGCGCGTAAAAACAGAGCTCCTCAAATATGATATCGTCCTTGAAGATATGGGCGGTGATGTTATGTCCGTTGAGATTTCAGCGAAAAATAACATCAATATCGATAAGCTTGAAGAAATTATTTTGCTCCAATCAGAGCTTCTCCATTTAGGAGCCAATCCAAACCGTTTGGCTGAAGGCGTTGTCATTGAAGCTAAAATTGAAACAGGCCGTGGTGCTGTTGCAACTGTTCTGGTTCAACGTGGAACCCTTAAAGTCGGTGACTTTTTTGTTGCTGGCGCCGAATGGGGTAAAGTACGAGCGCTCGTCGATTACAATGGACAAAGAATTACAGAAGCCGGACCTTCCGTTCCTGTCGAGGTTTTAGGGTTTGATGGTCCACCCAATCCGGGTGATGCATTCGTGGTTGCTGAAAACGAAGCGAAAGCAAAAGACGTTGTAGAATTCCGTAAAAACAAGCTACGCAATAAAATCGTTCCCTCACAGAAAGTGACATTAGATAAGCTTTTGTCGCAAGCAAAGGGTGGCAAAAAAGAGCTTGCTGTCATTATCAAGTCTGACGTGCAGGGGTCTGCTGAAGCTATTGCATCGAGCCTTAATAAAATCACTGAAAACAATGACGAGGTTATGGTTCGTATTTTGCATACCGGCATTGGTGCGATTAATGAAAGCGATATCACACTTGCAAGTACGACAAATGCATTTGTTGTTGGATTTAACGTTCGTGCCAATCCACAAGCCCGTGAAATGGGCCAAAAGATCGGTGTTGAAGTTCGCTATTATTCCATTATCTACAACATTATCGATGATGCGAAGGCGATTTTAGGTGGATTACTTAGCCCCAACCTTCACGAAAAATTCCTTGGCAATGCTGAGATTCGTGAAGTCTTCAATATCACTAAGGTTGGTAAAGTGGCAGGTTGCTTTATTACCGAGGGTGTCGTCAAGAGAGGTGCACAAGTGCGGCTCCTACGCGATAACGTGGTGATTCACGAAGGCAAGCTCAAGACCCTCAAGCGTTTCAAAGATGAAATCAAAGAAGCGAAAGAAGGATATGAATGCGGTATGGCCTTTGAAAACTATAATGACATTCGTCAAGGCGACATTATCGAATGTTTCGAAGTTGAGCAGGTCGCTCGCCAACTTTAAGAGAAGAGACATATGAATCGATCGCGTGGAAAATTAAATGAGCCAACACAAAGACAGCTTCGTGTTGGTGAAGAAATCAGACATATCCTTTCCGACATTTTTGGGCGAGGTCACGGGTTTAATGAATTTCTGTTAAACAATTTCGTAACAGTAACAGAAGTACGCGTAAGCCCTGACTTAAAACACGCAAAAGTCTTCGTGATGTCCATGGGTGGAAAAAATCTTGATGATGTGGTGAATGAGTTAAATGACGTAGCTGGGTCCATTCAAAATAAAATGGCAAAGCAGCTGACCATTAAGTTTACGCCGAAGTTATTTTTTACGGCTGATTTGTCCTACGATGAAGCTGAAAAAATTTCACGATTGATCCGATCTGAGCACAATCGCTCAACTGACAGGAATGATTCATCTCAATGAAGTTAGCAAGCCCCCATTCATCCCACGGATGGATGATCGTCCACAAACCCATTGGCATGAACTCGACGGATGTTGTTCGTCTTGTAAAACGTAAATTCAAGCCTTTTAAAGTTGGACATGCAGGAACACTTGATCGTCTTGCTTATGGCGTACTCCCCATCGCCATTGGAGATGCCACAAAAGTCATCCCCTATATGGTTGAGAAGGAAAAGGTGTATGAGTTTTGGGTGGTCTTTGGTGAAGCGCGTTCCACCGATGATCCAGAAGGAGAGGTTATTGCAACGTCTTCAATCAGGCCCTCGGAAGAACAAATCATAGCAGCTCTTCATGATTTTAAAGGCATGATTATGCAGCGCCCGCCACTCTATTCCGCCATTAAGGTGTCAGGCAAGCGCGCATCAGACCGCGCACGCGCGGGAGAACCCCCACTCCTTAAAGAGAGACCCGTTGAAATTAAGTCTTTTGAGCTTTTGTCCTACGAAGGAGAACGAGCCCAATTCAGAATACGCTGCAGTAAAGGTACGTATGTTCGAAGCCTTGCGCGCGATTTATCCGAAAAACTGGGGACAAAGGGATATGCAGAAAAAATTTATCGAGTATCTGTGGGCACTTTCTCAGATAGTGATTCAATTTCAACAGAAGTACTTGCAAAACTCGACAAGATAGCATTATTAGAGAAGTATATTTATGCAGTTGATATGGTGCTGGACGACATCCCGGCCATTCGGATTGCAGGTGTTGAAAAACGCAAGTTATGTCAAGGCCAAGCAATACTGCATGATTCCTTTCCTATTCGTGGAAACGCGGTTGGGGAAGGAGCGGTTGTACTCTGTTTAGATGAGGATGACCAAGCGGTGGCTCTTGCCGTGATGACAATGGGCCTTATTCAACCAAAGAGAATATTTCAAACAGAAAGGATTTGACGATGTCGATTACACCAGAGAAAAAACAAGCTCTTATTAAAGATTTTGGTATCAACAAAAATGATACAGGTTCAAGCGAAGTGCAAGTGGCTATTTTGACTGAACGCATCAATAACCTAGGCGAGCACCTTAAAAGCAATAAGAAGGATCACCACTCACGCCGTGGTCTTTTAATTATGGTGAATCGCCGCCGCAACCTTTTGGATTATTTGAAAAAAATTAGCCAAGAAAAATACGAAGGTCTTATTAAGCGCCTTGGTCTCAGAAGATAAAGTACGCTTTAGTAGGCTATATACACAGGATAATGAAAGAAAATGTCGATGTTTAAAGTTTTTCGCGAAGAAATAGAATGGGGCGGAAGAACGCTCACGATTGAGACGGGCAAGATTGCACGCCAAGCTGAAGGGGCTGTTGTTATAACATATGGCCAAACAAGCCTTTTGTGTACCGTGTCCGTTAATAAAGCGGCTTCAGATGTCGACTTTTTCCCATTAACGGTTCATTATCAAGAACGCGCCTTTGCAGCAGGTCGTATACCTGGTGGTTATTTTAAGCGTGAAGGCAAGCCCAGCGAGAAATCTGTTTTGGCATCTCGTTTGATCG
>JBQCDM010000168.1:0-4321 GCA_051961235.1 Nucleicultricaceae bacterium (SeqCode) | reverse complement strand
CATACAAAACCTCGACATAAGAGATTCTAATAATAACGCGCATTCGTCAATAAGAAGGCGTTCTGCATGGACTTACCTTTATCGACAGATCTTGAGATTTTCTAAACCCCCTATGCGCCTTAAACATTGTCCTTTTCTTTAACGCACACACAACAAGGACCGCATTGGCAGGTCCACTTTGAGCTCAATCATCTGCTCATCGACGGATGTTAGAACAGTTCTAGAGCGTCCCCAATCACGCTCAATATCTTGGCAAATTAATCATATCAATTGAAATAAAATGCTTATCTCCTTGCACCTTTATCTCTTGCTACACAGATCCAATCCATCTTCACAAAGCAATCCATTTGCCAAAAAAACAAATAAAATTGAACACATAAAAAAATTTATGCTAGGTTAAAGGGGTTGCGCTCTATTGGATATGGGTTTTCTTCAGACTGTTGAGATTAGAGAGCACGATATGACAAAAATCAGGGGGGTTGTTATGAAGCGTTACTTTTTCCTTTTTGCAAGCTTAGTCAGTTGCTTTTATAACATGCAACTTTTTGCAAGCTACACATTAGGAGATATATTGCAATCATCACCACAAATCGCCTCACACACCCCATCTTTTTTCATTGCCCCAGTGACAGGCCAATGTGTAATCCTTAAAGGTCATGTTTATCAAATTCGCCTTTTTTCATATGAAATTAATGAAGAGAGTTTAAAGGAAAAAGCGCCCAGCTATAAAAATAAAAAGTTCGCTGATTTTATCAAAGAAAACGACCAAATGAACGCGGTTCCAAAGCCTGGTCCTGAAACAATCAACCCTGTTTATTATTTTTCAGCCTCAACAGAGATGAAAGAATCAGGGATTAATTATCTACTTTCTTTAAGAGAGATCCCAAAGACATTGAATGAAAAGTACAACCCCTGTCAAAAAGAGGCTAGCCAAAATTCTTCATAAGATACTTATGCCTTAAAAATAGTTTGCTCCCATAAAGTAGAGCCCAACAAGATTTTTTTAAGAGAAAAGACGGCACTATATTCAATGATGCCATCTTTATTGAATTTTGCTAACAGATAATGTTATTTGTTTTTAGTGAATCGTAAAAGTGGAGTTAAAAGCGACATACATCAATGCCTTAATCTATCTTTTTTCCTCATTTCTTGAAGTATCAGCTCGTTTAGAAATTTTAAAACAATTTTTTTACTCAAAATTTTTTCTTGTTTTGATGCTTTCTATAATGAATAAAACATATAACCAAGAATAGCTTTACTTTATTTCTATTTCGAACTGTGTTTTAGGATGATCAAGGACTTCTTCAAATTTATTGATGAGAATGATATAATAATTCAAAGTTTTTCCCCTTTCTAAAACGTTCTCCTTTAATTCTAAGTATTTATTAAAGACGTTTTTTGCCCTGTGATTTTTTTCGCAGTAGCCTTCTCCAAAACTTTGAAGGGCTAAAAGTTGTTTTTTAAACAAGCTTATTACCGGCTGAAGAAGCTCTAAAAACAATTTCTTATCATTTTCCGGTAGAGATTGAAGTATCTTTAAGATGCTTGGATTTTGTTCGATCGTGCCCATTCTTAATCTCATTATATCCTTTTCAAGTTGAGGTTGAAGCGTTAAGTTTTTTTCTATTTCATCTTGGAATTTTGTAAGCGCTTCCTGTAATTTTTGCTTTATTGAAAGAGATTGTGATGCGTTGTTAAGATTCTGAGAAAAAAGCTTAAGATTCGGGATCTCTGAATAATCTTCCACGAATTTAATTCCTGCTGTATCAATCCAATAAAGTTGCTTGTCTTTTTCGTCATAAAGGAAATTCCCATGGTGACCATCGGAATGAAATAAAATCTGATGTTTATTTGCAAACATCAGACTATCGAGTTCTCCAAATTGAGTACCAATCGTATGATAAATCTCTTTGATTTTGCTATCCTGCATAGACTCAAGATTCATATAAATATCTTTTAGAGTCTTTCCTTTTGCTTTTTCCAAAAGAATAACTCCAACACCTTCCAATTCTATTTTACCAAGACGTCTTGTGATAATAGGAAGAGGATAATCACAGCTTGTTTTTAATTCATTGACAGTTCCTATATAAGCGTCTTCTTCTTTTAGTTGTTTGTTTTCCAAGAGAAAATCTTCAAGATTTCTGAAAACCTTGGCAACCATTGGACAGGAATTTTTATCTTTAATGAAAATAAGATGATCTGTATAAACAGACCCTTTGATTGTTTTAGTTTTTATAGTTGGATCAGGACCTACCTTTCCTTTGCTCTGAAGCCCTTGCACAACTGCTGACTTAAAGATTCTTTTTGCAAGTCTCTAAAAACATAATCAGCAATGAGCGTTTTGTTGTGATCATCATTAGGGTTCGCCTTATCATAAGATTCTTTAAAACCATAGCGTTCAGGCCATCGATTGTTGTTAAGAGCAAAAATCACTTGATTAATCTTCTTTTTTGCTTCTTGATTCTTTAAAGAGTCTTTCTTCTCCACTGATGCATGAGCGATTACATCCTCAGGCGTAAAAGGAGCCATGTTTGCAAAAATAGGAGATGCTGCAAGGAATATAAAAAATAGAAATTTATAAAGAAACATCATAATAACACATTTACTTCATTTAACTTTTATTAAATTATCAGATAATTTATTAATAAATATTTAAAAAACAAAACACAAACACTGTTATTTCAAGATCTTACGTTCCTCACCTCATATTTGATCGCGTGAATACAACGCTTGTGCTCTTACAAGATCCACCCCATCTTTGGAAGAACACTCTAAAAAGTAGTTACTCTGCCATTTTTGTGTTTTTAAGGCTTGGTCATTTAACTCTGTGCACCAGTCAGGATAAATGCGCAAAGCGCGTTTTCCCTCCACATCTTCTTTAGATATAATGCGCTTTTCAGCTAAGAGAGATTTTGGAAAAACAAATTGGCCAAAACGATTTTGAGAACGTGTACTTATCACAAGAAAATCGAAAGGATCTTTCCAATCATAGGGCCCAATAAGGCCTGTTTCTAAGCGTTTCCAAAATGTAACGAAGTGCCCTGCTTTTAGAGGCGTCGTCTTTGCGATACGAAAGTGAATGGAAGCACCATCCAGTTTAAAGGTATGCGCACTATACGCAAAACCCTCCTTTTCAGGCACTGGCTTTGAGCATTTTATACCGCATGGTTGATAGATTAATCTATAGGCATCCCGAATGTCCGAGTGCACGGTTGGCATATCATGCCAAGGAAGTGTTAAGGATTGGGATGTGTCATTATGCATCGTTCGTCTACCAAAGTATGAAGGATATCTCAAGGAATAGCCCTTTAAAGAAAATCATATATTTATTATAAATCGTGCTCCCATTGAATAAAAGGCAAACAATTTAGGGAAGCTTTTTCATCAACGTGTGTTGGATTGCTCGGTGCTAGCCGTTTACTCAAGGTATCGAACTAATCCACCACACTTCAGTGATTGACAATAAACGTTTCTGTTTTTGATCCCCTTTGGTCTCCAATCACAAAATCCTGACCTTCTTGAAGAAGACTTTGGAAGTCAGGATTATTAAGGGCAATGACTGCTACATCTACTGGCAAGTCTTAACGTCTCATCCCATAAAGGCAAAAATCTCCAATAAATTGAAAAATAATTAAAAAATAAACAATTGTTCATATGTTTTTATTGTTCATATGTTTTTATAAGTGTACAAATAAAATTATACACACGGACAAATAAAACCACACATACGGACAAATGCCATGCTTTCTGATAAAAATTTATTATTGGAGCCATATGTACACGGCATCTACGATCCAGATGTACTTCCAAGTGGCGCTCACTGTTGTGCATTAACTGAAAGCATGGATCAGCGCAAACAAATAGCTAAAGAATTTATTCTGAAGGGATTAAGATCAAAAAAACTGTTTCTTTATCGCAGAAACGACTCCACAAAAGATCAAATTATGTCTCTCTTACAAGAAGATTTGACGCACCCTGAAAGCTATCTTAAAAGCGGCCAACTCCAAATTGTTAGTTTTGATGAAATATTTTTTGAAAACGGCCAGTTCAATCTTGCGAAACGAGACTCTTTGATGCACGAGCTCATTGAGAGCACAAAAAGAGAAGGATATAGTGCGATTAGAGCAATTGGTGAAATGGGATGGGCGGCTAAAAATCCTATATATTTAGAAAATCTTATTAAATGGGAAGTCATTATTAATCAGAAATTCAGAGATAATCCTGCCTTTATAGGACACTGTCAGTATAATATTCAGGATTTCTCTCCCTCCTTTTTGAATCGTATTTTAGAAATACACCCAGTATGTCAAATTGGAAATCA
>JBQCDM010000167.1:0-7574 GCA_051961235.1 Nucleicultricaceae bacterium (SeqCode) | reverse complement strand
TTATTTTTTATTAACAAATCAATGATAAAATTTATTTATTGTTGGAGAATCCTTATGAAAATAAAAATTTTATTTACAGCTTTTTTGTTATTAGTGACAACATCAAGCGTGACGCATGCTATTACTGTGGGGGAGACGATACCCAATCTCAGTTTACCGCAAATTAACGCGGATGGTTCATACAACCTGCATTCTCTTAAAGGCAAAGTTGTGCTCATCGATTTTTGGGGTTCATGGTGTATTCCCTGCAGAGCCTCTTTTCCAATTTACGACCAATTACGCAAGCAATATCAAGATAGAGGCTTTGATATTGTTGGCATCAATGAAGATGATCAAGTATCAAGTGCCCAAGAATTTTTAAACACTTATGTGGTGAGCTTCACAATTCTTCATGATATAAAGAAAGAAGCAGCCAATATTTTTCAACCCAATAACATGCCAACATCGTTCCTTGTGAACCGTGCTGGAGAAGTCGTAAAAATCTATGGTGGTTTTAGAGAAAGTGATGTGCCTACACTAAAACAAGATATTGAACGCTTACTTGGATGATGACCGTGATTTATACCCTACTCCGTTATGCAATGTGTGTATTAATTTTGAGCCTAGGAGCCGGATGCACGAATGTTCAACCTTGGGAACGTGGCATGCTTGCAGAGCCTCATATGGCTCTAGACATGGATGGACAAGACGCTGCTTTTCGCGATCACATGTACTTTAGTCGCGAAGGAACATCGGGTGGTTATGGGGTAGATGGCGGTGGTTGTGGTTGTAACTAAGCATCCGCCAAAACTTAAGACGCATAAAAATTCCTACCGAACCTGTTATGAGATTTGAGATAATCATGCGTAAGATATTATGGCTCATCGCCGCTCTTTTCTTACTCATGCCCAACATATCTTGGGCAACAAGCCAAGGCGTAGAGCACGCAAAAATCAGCCTCATTTCACCTCAAACCCATCTTGGCAACAAAAAAACCCTCACCATTGGCCTTCGATTTATCCATGATGCTGGCTGGCACACCTATTGGCGATCACCTGGCGTTGCAGGCTACGGCGTTAAAATCGATTGGCAAGGTTCCTCCAATCTTAAAAAAGCGACACTTCACTGGCCAGCACCAGAGCGGTTTATTTCGTTTGGTGTTCCCGTTGCAGGATATAGTAAAACGGTTGTACTACCCATCACCCTAGATGTGAAGGATGTCACAAAACCCCTCTATCTTAAAGCAAAACTCGATTATCTCATTTGTTCGAAAGACGAATGTTTGCCTGCAACGAAAGAGGTTAATTTACACATATCCGAAGGTACTTTTGGCAAAACAGAAGACGCGCCCCTTATTGAATCTGCGATAAAAAGTATTCCGCAACAAAACCCTCAAACCGTTCGTATCAATCATGCAGAATTCATTGAAAACGACGATGGACATAAATCACTCTCCTTTGAGATCAATGATCCAAAGCTTACAAAAAATGCAGCTATCTTTGTCGAATCGCCTTACAAAATGTTTTTCGATATCCCCACCATCACACCTCTTGAAAAACAAGGCGCTTTCAGCGTCAACTTTCCAGTTTATCTCGATGAACTTAAAAAACTCGCTCCCTTTCAAAGCCTGGTGGATGAATCCATTTCTCTCACCGTTGTTGAAAAAGGACACGCTTACACCCTTCAAACCTTTGTTTCTGCTGCAGAACCCTCTTGGCTTGGTTTTTTAAGCGTCATGATTTTAGCTTTTGCAGGTGGTTTTATTTTGAATTTTATGCCCTGTGTACTGCCTGTTCTCTCGATTAAGATGATGAGTCTCCTTAAATATAGTCATGGGCTCGAACAAAAGATGCAGGCACAAACGCTTCGTACCGCATCAGGTATTATAGCTTCTTTTATGACGATTGCACTCATACTCGTGAGCCTCAAATGGATGGGGGCATCGATTGGGTGGGGCATGCAATTTCAACAACCCATTTTTCTGATTTTCATCTGTTTTGTGCTAGTGCTTTTTGCCGCCAACCTTTTAGGTGTGTTTGAGTTTCAAGTACCGCGGATTTTTTATCGCTTTATCGATAATGATAAAGTGCACTCAGAATCTTTAAAGGATGTTCTAGAGGGCGTCTTTGCAACCCTTCTTTCAACCCCTTGTTCTGCACCCATGATTGGAACAGCCATTAGTTTTGCTTTATCGAATGGGCCGATCCAGATCATTTTCATCTTTTTCCTCATGAGTCTTGGGTTTTCTGTGCCTTACATTTTAGTGGCGCTCTATCCCCGTCTCCTCTCTTTTATGCCCAAACCTGGCCCATGGATGCTCACACTGAAGCGTGTTTTGAGTATTGCCTTGTTTGGTACAATTGTGTGGTTGCTGTGGGTCCTTGGTGCCCAAGTTGGTTTTGGAACAATGCTTTTGATTGCAAGTGGCCTTATGATTTTCTTTGTCTTACTTTGGGCAAAAGAAAAAACACTAAAACAGCAATGGTTAGGTGTTCTTGTGGTAGCCCTTTTTATTGGAACAGGTAGTACCGCTTTAAATTTTATCGCCTTCAACGACAAAGAATTACCCCTGATAAAAAGCGCCTGGACATCGTTTGATTTGGCGCTACTTCAACGATCTATAAAGCAAAACAAATTAATCCTGGTTGATGTAACGGCAGACTGGTGTATTACCTGCAAATTCAATGAAGGTACTGTGCTTTCAAGCAAAACCATGCATGATTACTTTAAAAAGAACCAGGTGGTTTTGATACGCGCCGATTGGACCTCGCCTTCTCCCCTTATCGCATCCTATCTTAAAAGTTTGAACACATTTGCGATCCCTGCCTATATTGTCTATGGTCCTTCAAATCAAACAGGCATTAAGCTGCCTCAGATTTTGACTGATTCTATCGTGATTAATGCGATTGAAAAAGCAAAAGCGCCTTCATCTAGCCAATAAACCTAGAATTCGTTAGAATGACATCCACATAAAAACACAAAAGAGAGCGTGGGTCTTCGTGCAATTATACAAGTTTGATTTTATCGTCATGGGATGCCCTTGCTCCATCCAGCTCTATGCGCCGTCCTCTCTAAAAGCCCATTTCGTCTATAACACCCTATTAGAGGAACTGCGTCGTCTCGATCGATTTTATACAAACTACGCCGACACCAGTTTCACGGCAGAGATTAATCAGAGTGCCGGCAACAAGACTGGCATCGTGGTGGATCCTGAAACAGCGGGGCTCCTCGATTATGCAGAAGAATGTTATCGCCAAAGCGAAGGCCTCTTCGATATTACCGCAGGTAGTTTGCGTGATCTTTGGGATTTTTCAACACCGCACCCCATCATTCCAACAAAAGAAGCGCTTCAAGAACGCCTTAAGATCGTTGGATGGGATAAGGTTGAATGGAAAAAGCCACTTTTGCGTCTACCTCTTCCGCACATGGCTATCGATTTTGGTGGCGTGGTCAAGGAATACGCGGCCGATGCGGCTGTATCTCTTGCACGGCAGCATGGCATTCACCATGGCATCGTTGAGTTGGGCGGCGATATTGCGATTATCGGTCCCCACCTGGATGGCAGACCTTGGATGATTGCCATAACTCATCCCCATAAAACAGAGGCGTCTCTTGCCTCCATTGCGCTTTACGAAGGCGGACTTGCAAGCAGTGGTGACTATGAACGATATATTGAGATTGAGGGAAAACGCTATTGCCACATTCTCAATCCTAAGACTGGTTGGCCCGTTGAGGGCGTTCAAAGTGTGAGTGTTGTTGCCTCCCATTGTTTGATTGCTGGCAGCGCCTCAACAATTGGTTTTCTAAAAGGCGCTAAAAAAGGCCCCCGGTGGTTACACGCTCTGGGCACCCCATTCCTTTTTGTGGATGCCGCCTTTAACATGATTAAATCCACCCCCAAATCCGACCCAAAAGCAACCATTCAAGCAACGTCTTGACCATAAGTGTTGATCTTGATACGGTTTTTAAAAAGAGACTATCATGCAGCAGCGCTATAATTTTGCCCTCTTATCAACTGGCCATCCGGAACGCTATATTACCGCAGCAGAGCACCACTTTCAGCACCTGGCAGATGGCTATTTGCTGGGCTCAGAAAGCCTCCCCCATATTACCCTTGCACAATTTCGCGCAGATCCAGAGGTCTTGCCCGCTCTCATCACAGCTTTAGCGTTGGTACCTCACATCATCCCCATCCATCTCTCGGGGCTTGGATTTTCCAACAAAGCAGATACACCCTTGTGGGGTGCTTCTCTTACGGTTGCGCGCTCGAGCAATCTTCTAACACTCCATCAAACCGTTGTGCACATCCTAGCGCAACACACCCTGTCCCCCCTTAATGCCACGGGTGATCTCTATCGTCCCCACCTCACCTTGGCGCGCATTCATCGCCTTGACGTGCATGATTTTAAAAAGGATATATTTGAAGGAGATACTTTCAGGCTTGCCCTTGGCTTATCGGATGAGTTGGGCCAATTCAAACGTGTGCTCCATCAATTTTAAATCTCGCATGAGATGATGTTAGTGTGGAGGGCGCTTATACGTTTGTATCTGATTTTCGGTATAAAGCAGACGCGCGATGGTATCTAAGTATGGCAGCGTTGTAACCTCATGCATTAACGCTGGTGATATTGAATCAACCACGCGGCCATCAAGACCACGCTCCCGCGCAACCAAACGCACCGATGCATCTTGATAGGGCCCATAGGGCGCGTTAGAGACAAAAAGAAAGGCACGCTCGATGAAAAACGCATCAAACGTTGCGCGCACGGTATCCACCGTATTAAATCGTTTAGGCGAAGTTGCCCTATAGCCGTCCTCAGCACTCAGCGTCACAAATGTAAGATGGGGCGCACTTGGATGCGACTCTCTCAGTCTCTCCCAAAACGCCAGCGACATATCATTTTGCCGACGGGGCCGTGTGTACGTCAACGTTATGGCGGCGCGCTTTTCATTCAAGAAGGCTGGAAAAGTATAGTAATTATCCTGATATTCTGACGCCATCAACAAACGCTCTCCATTAATATAGAGAACTTTTTTAACCTGAAGCCCCTCTTTCATTTGAGCAATCAGATGAGCCATGCGCTCCCATGTATCCCAGGGTGTGCCACCATGGATTGCTGCAATCTCATAAGCCCCATGCGACGGATAAACAGCACGCGTTAACCCCAATGCCTCAAAATACGGCATGAAATCGGCATGACGCGGGTGAGGTTCCAAGTGCTTTAGATCTTGATGATCGAGATGAGGTGGCCTTATGAAATGCGCTTGCGTCCAATGAATCCACGCCGCCACATCGAACACGTCTTCTGGGGGCGCTTCCACACCGGGCGTTGTCTTTCCATAATAGGCACACAAATCTCGAAGTCCAGGTGCCACGCCTCGTGCCGTGAGGATTAAAGGATAATGCGTGTTGCGAAACGTCACCATGAGAAAAATCCTTTCAAAACATATAGACCAGCATAGCACTTAAAATGCCGCTCATAGAGAGATACTTTTCGAACCGCTTTCTTTCGGATACAGTTAAGCTCTAAACTATTTTTCTAAAAAACGGTGCGAGCTCAAACCATGACGATATTCAGTGTAGACATTCTCGACTTCTTGATCGAAATCATCAAAACGTTTATTGGCGCGTTTTTGGGTGCTTTTTTTGCTTTCAAGTATGAAAAAACAGGTGAATTTAATAAAGGAGAGGAAGAGAAGTATGAAGAAACAAAATATGCTTTTTTTGTGCTCGCGTGCCAGTGCAATGAGCTGCACCCGCATAATCAAAAACTGCTCCTCGATCTTGAATCAAACCCCGAACGCCACAAGCTGTTGGATGTAATCCATTTTACTGACGCATTTCCACGTCTGGATTTAAAGAAGTTAAGCTTTATGCTAAGCGGCCAGCAGTCGGATATCCTGCAAACGCTCCATCATGCCGAAAACGCGTTTCATAGCTTTTTAGATGCCATGCGCGATCGCAACCACCTGGCCGACAGACATAGCAAAATCGTCAACCAAACGAACGAACTAGAATTTAAACTCTACACCGATTCTCTTTATGAAGCCTATGCCCGAGCAATCGCTGAAAACAAAATCGCCTTGAATGAAATCACGCATTTTTTCGAACAACGTTTCCCCAAATTCCCTAAGTTCCATTTGGCCACAGCCGCCTAATGGTCGGACGTCTCATGGGGGAGAGTTTTAAGAATGCTTAAGGATTTTACGGTTTAGCATGTTGGGTTTGAGCGCGCTCTAACCATGTTTTGACAAAGGACGCGCCATAATCATTATATTTCCCCGACTGGATTAGTTGAATAGCACGACTTGGATCTTTTTGAGTCAAATACGCGAGATAGGTTTCATCCATCGATTTCAAGGCACGTGTCATTTGTGCATTGATCCTTGCCGGATTCATTCCTTTTGCCTGGAGTTGAGCCACTTCCTTTTGTAATTGCGATTTCACAGTTTCAATAGATTCAGGCTGCAACACCACAGCGCTGATGGCCCTATTAACAGCCTTGAGCAGATCTTGTTCAAGCAATTGCGGCTTTAAGGTAAGGAGCTGCGTTTGAAGATTTAAGATAGCCTGGTTGATCACCTGGTCGCCATAAAGTTTGAGGCTTTTTGCAATTTCTGGATTGGGCGCAGCCTTGAGGAGTTTCGCAAGGGACGCAACCAACGTTTTACGCGCCAAATCAACAATAGAGGGGTGACTACTATTTTTAAGGGCATTCATCAGCACGTGCGCTGCAATCCCCTCGAATTGGATTTTACTCTTCTCCAAAAAATAGACCTGAGCCAAGCGCTGTTGCTGCGCCTTTTTCAGATTGTCTTGCCGCTCTTTAACCCCTTTTTTATAAAGCACGCCATCCACTATGACACCAAAAGGCGTCAATGTTTGTATTTCCCCCGGCGGCAACTCACTCATATCCCGCTCTTCCAAAGGCACCGTGTACTCATAGATTTCCGCCTGAAGAGGGGCACTGAGCAAAACATCGAACAAAAGGAGTGCTAAAATTTTTTTCATCATCATCTGCATACCCTTAAACTATCGTATAGAGAAGATATTAACAAAGTGAAAAAAGGCGGATTTATCTGCTTTTTGGGACGTGTTGGGGGAGAAGAAAGATTAAAAAAAATCTAAGAAATATGCTTATTAAAAGCTATCTTACAATGCATTTTATTTTTTGTTTTGAAATTTTTACAATATTGTTGATTTGTGTTCCAAGTTTATTAAGAGGCGAGTATATTTTAACAGTCAATCCTGTAGTAACTGAAGAAGATACTTTTCCTGAAGAATTATATTTTAGAATATCACTCCAAATTTCATTAAGAATTTGGATAGAATTATCAATATAATTACCTATTTCTATTCCATTATACAATAAAAGAAAATCCAAAGATTCTAAATTATTTTCAAGAGAAATACGTAATTCATTAATCTGATCATCCTGCTGATATATAGGCGTTTTCCTCGTATCTATCTTTCTGGTTAAAGTATTCACACCTACAATAAAATCATAAAATCCTCGCCTTAATGCAGATAAAGCCTCAGGATATTTGACTATTAATTCGTGTCTTTGCTGCTCTTTAATTTGTGTACTTAGTAT
>JBQCDM010000166.1:0-8611 GCA_051961235.1 Nucleicultricaceae bacterium (SeqCode) | reverse complement strand
CTGGTGGTAGCGCCTATGCTTGGCGGCTGGATCTCATCTTACCTGTCGTGGCATCATTGCTTTACTCTGCTTGGCGTTCTTGCAGCGTTTTCATTTCTTCACTTATATTTCTTTTTGCCCGAGACTTTAAAAGAGCATAAACCGTTTTCTGCCATAGGCGCACTTCAAAGCTACTATACACTTCTTAAAAGCCCTACATTTATTTTGATGTCTTTTGCGCCATCCCTCATGATTGGCGGGTTTATCGCCTTTATTTCATCTCTTTCCTTCCATTTTATTACAGGACTTGGCATGACATCCTTTAAGTTTAGCCTCTATCAGGCTGGCATGATGTTTTTTAATGCTCTATCCAGTTTTCTATCAGGAAAAATAATTCACCGCTGGGGGCCTAAAAAAACCGCCTACAGTGGCATGATTGTGTTCGTCTCTGGAGGAACACTTTTATATCTTGTCACGCTCATCGAACAGAGTGATCCTTTAATGCTGAGCTCAACATTTGCACTTTATGGTGCAGGACTCGGTCTTGTTTTTGCTGCTGTTACATCTGAGAACATGGCGCTTTCACCAGCACCTCCAGGCACCACATCAGCGGCCATTGCATTCATTAGAGGATGCCTTATTTCCATGATCATTTCCATTGAAAGCCTGATAAGAGACGAATCCATCCTCTCTCTCAGTCGCTTTATCTTTATATTGGTATTAGTGATTATGGGTCTGTTCTTATGCTTTAGGCACAAGCTAACACCACATGCGCCACAAGAAGCTATTCATTCATAAGTCAGGCTTTATTCAGATTGTCCGACAACCACAAAGATCAGTTGATCTGGCTTAAAAAACTCTTTAGCAAAGCGATTAACGTCATCCAATGTCACCGCATCAATCCGCGCTTCTCGCACATCAGGGTAGTCAATGGGCAACTCTAGCTTTTGATAGGCAAGTGCGATGGATGCAATGTTCAAAGAACTATTGAAACGCAATGCATATCCGCCTTTAAGAGCATCTTTCGCATTATCCAATTCCTTTTGAGTAATGCCTTTATCTCGGATAAGGCGAATTTGCTCTTTAACCATATCCACAGCCTGTTTAACGTTTTTGTTATCAGAAGCAAAGTTACCCAAATAAACATTGGCATATTTCTTTCCGATTGAATCGGTACTAATACTATAGACAAGTCCACTATCCACACGAATGGTCTGCATCAACCTAGATCCAAATCCATCACCTAATACTTTGTTGAGAATCATCACCTTAATATAATCTGGTGCATTCGCTGGTATAGATGCTTGCGCAAACAAAACAGTGCTTTGCGGTCTATTATTGTGGATCGTCTTATAGGCTGATTCTCCCGGGATATTTATATAGGGAATCGATTTGAGGAGATCTTCTTCACCTAAATCTCCAAACAAATCGTCCAAACGAGCCTTCAAATCATCTACCGTAATATCACCGCACACACCTATGGTTAGATAATTTTTCTTAAACTGCTTACTTTTTTGCTGAAACAAATCCTTAGGCTGAAGGCTTCTAATCGTCTGTTTTGTCCCAACGTGCGACCGCCCATAGGGGTGATCCTTAAATAGGATTTTATCCATGGCTTCACCAGCGATGAAGCTCGGATTTTTCAACAAATTATCCAATTGAACAAGGTAAGTATCTTTTACCTTTTTAAGATTGCTCTCTTTAAAGTGCGTTTCATAAAGTGTTGTTTTGAGTAGTTTTATGGATTTATCCAAATTCTCTTTTGTCGTACGCAGATTGATACTAAACGCATCATCTGAGGCATCAAAATTTAATTGTATGGCATGATCCTCCACATAAGCAAAATAAGCTTCTTGTGTATAGGAGCCTGCACCTTCCGTCATCATGTGGGCCATAATTTCGCTGAGCCCCTCTTTTCCTTTCGGATCCAAGAGCCCACCACCGTCAAACCCAAAACTCATAGAAACAACGGGTACTGAATGGTCTTCAACAAGCCATGCTTTGATTCCTTTTGAAGATACAACTTCTTTGATCACAACCAGTGGTTTTTTTCCAGCCTCTGCAACACATATGCTGGCAGAGCCCATGCTTAAAAAGATAAAAGCAAAGAGGACTTTCTTAATGTTTATCATGATTTGTGCTTTTCTGTTCGGGCAAGAGGAATGCTGTAAGCGTTTCTTTATTAAAGAAAATCTTCTTAAAAATTTGATTCACGTCATCTGTGGTAACGGACTTAATACGTTCAGGCCATGCCTCAATTTCATCCAGTCCTAATCCAACCACAAGTGCCGTACCAAGTTCATTAGCACCACCTAAATTATTATCTCTTAAATAGACCAGCGAAGCGAGGAGCCTGCGTTTTGCCTTTTCTACCTCTTCATTAGAAAATCCAGTCTTCCTTTTTTGATCTAACGATTGATGGAGTTTTTCTTCAAAAATTTTCATTGAGATCTCTTCTGCCGGCTGTGCAATTAGTGCGCCAAAACTCGGATCGAGCGCATAAAGAAAGGGGGTGTCAAATTTAATAAAACTCGCAACACGTTCCTTTTCAATCAACTGTTGATAAAGGTAGCTGGTTGGCCCATCAGCGAGCAGATATGTTAGCACTTCTGTTGCATAAGACTCTTTCTTTTGCGCAATAAAACGGGGGATTGGATATACTTTGAGGTAATAAGGTTGAGCAATGTTTTCAGAATGCATTACAAGTGTCTGTGACGCTCCATGATGCGGAGGCTCAACGGACCTTACTCTTTTTGCAAGTGTGCGTTTTGGGATATCACCAAAGTAATGCGTTACCTTCTTTTTAATATCCTCAAAAGTAATATCCCCTGTGTAAATCAAAATTGCATTATTGGGGCCATACCAATTTTGATAAAAATGACGCGCTTTTTGCGGCGTTAAACTTTTAATTTCTTCTTCCCACCCAATCCCGGAACGACCATAAGGGTGATTCCAAAACCAAACAGCGTGAATCGTTTCAATAAATCTCCCCATCGGATTTGCATCAATGCGCATCTTTCGTTCTTCTAAGATGACGTCCAGTTCTCGAATTGCTTCGTCGTCTTGAATCACAAGAGATTTCATGCGTTCAGCTTCGATTCTCATCACATCATCAATTTTATCAGACGCAACAACTTCGTAATAATTGGTATAGTCCGATGAGGTGGATGCATTATACATCCCCCCTAAACGATCAAGAATGCCTGGTATTTCTCTTGAAAGCGAACCTTCTGGGCCTTTGAACATAAGATGCTCTAAATAGTGGGCAACACCTCTTGCATGGTCAGGATCATCAGCAGAGCCGATTTTATACCACACAAATTGGGCGACAACAGGCGCTCGGTGGTTTTCAACAACAACAACCGTTAACCCATTATCCAGCATAAATGTTTTGGGGTTAAACACACCAGCAAAGACGGGATATATTGAAAAATATATCCCCATCACAAACATGAATGATCCCCAGAAGACTCGTTTCATGACACCTACTGTGCTTTATGTTGCTTATCGAGACGTTCGGATTCTGCAACAGGGTCAATTACCTTTTCATCATCCAATTCTTTTAGTCCAAGCTTTTTTGCAAGCGTTGGGAGTTTTTGTGCTTTTCGTGTGCGATGCTCTTTTTCTAAAGTCTCACGCACAGATCGATCTCCTTCACCAATCTGTCCTAAAAGCCCCTTTTCTCCATCCGAAGTTGGGTTAATCGCAACAGTACATTGTTGACCTTCCTCTAAGAGAGCATCTTGCGCTTGTTCTTGTGCTGACTTTTCTTGCGGACGAGACGCACCAGGACGCGGCGGCCTCAATTTAAAATCAGGCGGAACACATAATGGAGCTCTGTCCACAACCTTATAAGCATCCGGATTTTTACGATCATAACCAAGCGCTGTGCGCGCATGATCACACCCGACTAAACCCGTCGCTGCTAAGGCAACTGCACCGCACGCTATTTTTGTAAAAGTTGAAGAAAGATAACGCATCATTTTTTTGCTCCTTTGTGATGCCAAAAATTATCCAAAAGAATAAGGCCAACTCCGATGGTAATCGCAGAATCAGCAATATTAAAGGCGGGAAAACTATAATCTGCCCAATGAAAATGTAAAAAATCTGTTACAGCCGTAAATCGAAAGCGATCAAGCGCATTACCAAGCGCGCCTCCAATCATTAAACTAAGACCCGCATGCATCAATGGCCCTTTCGACTTAAAAAACCAAATCAACATCAAAACAGATACAACAACTGAAAAGCCGCCAAGGACAAGGGATAAATCCATCGGGAGCTTACCTAAAAAGCCAAAGCTCACGCCACGATTCCACACAAGCACAAGATCAAAAAAGGACGTCACCTCTATAAACTCACCGGGCTTTAGCAAATAATTTAAAATATACCACTTTGAGACCTGATCCAAAATCAAAACGCCAAGCGTGAGTGGCAATAGAATACCGAGGTTCAATGATTTACGCCTCATGCTTTGATTCCTTCAAAGTATGTTTCACGACGCCGTCACATCGAACACAAAGATCTTCTGAAGAAGATGTCACCACCTCTTCAAGGACTTTCCAACATCGCTCACACTTTGCACCTTCAGCCACAGAGACAAGCACACCAAGTCCAGGCATCTCATCCATCTGGAAAGCACTATCAGGGATAGCTTGCTCGGAAATGTTGAGGGAAGAGACGATAGAAAGCTCAGCATAATCGACACCACTTTTAAGGGCGTTATTGGGATCATAAAGCACCACATGCGCTTGAAGACTGGATCCAATCACACCTTTTGCACGCGCCTCTTCAAGAGCTCCCGTCACAACACGTCTTTGCTTGCGGATAACCTCAAACGTACTTTCAATGGCATCATTGCGCCATGCATCCGGTATGGTTGGAAACGTTCGCAAATGGATGCTCTCATCCTCTGGATAGCGTGAACGCCACGCCTCTTCCGCGGTAAAGCTCAGCAATGGTGCCAACCAATGGGTTAGGCAATTAAAAATCTGATCCAAAACATAGCGCGCAGAACGTCTGGACGGCGCCTCCACACCATCGCAATAAAGCGAATCCTTTCGGATATCAAAGTAAAAAGCCGAAAGCTCCGTTGCGCAAAAGGCATGAAGTTGTGTGTAAAAAGATTGAAAATCCAACGCGCTAATAGATCGCTTATGTTCTTCATCCAAAAGATAAAGACGATGCAGAACCCACTTCTCAAGATCAGGCAAGGCCTCATAAGAAATCATCTCAAGAGCCGGATCATAGTCACACAAGGCACCTAAGAGATAACGCAGGGTATTACGATACCTGCGATAGACATCTTCTTGATGTTTCAGGATTTCGTTGCCAATCCTTAGATCATCGGTGTAATCACAGCCAGCAACCCAAAGACGCAGAATCTCCGCACCCAGCTTATTACATATATCCTCTGGAGATACCCCGTTATTCAATGATTTTGACATTTTTCGACCTTGGCCATCCACCACAAATCCATGGGTCAAAACCGCTTTAAACGGTGGCGTATCGCGATGCGCACATCCAAGAAATAGTGATTTTTGAAACCATCCGCGGTGTTGGTCTGAGCCTTCCACATAAAGATCAGCTGGAAAACCAAGCTCTGCTCGATCTTCCAAAACAAACGCTTGCGTTGAACCGGCATCAAACCAAACATCCAAAATATCTTGAACGGCCGTATAATCCTCAGGGTTATAATCGGGCGCTAGAAATCTCTGAGGCGCATCGTCATTAAACCAAACATCGGAACCTTCCGCCTCAATGGCCTTTAAAATACGTTCTTCAACCTTTGGATCCTTCAAGACATCGCCGTTCTTCTTATTGATAAAGATTGCAATTGGAACACCCCAAGCACGCTGTCTTGAAATACACCAATCAGGCGCCTGTTCGACCATTGAATAGATGCGATTGCGTGATTGCTTTGGATACCACGTAACTTGATCAATGCCAGAGAGTGAGGCGGCACGCAAATGATTAACATCCATACTGATAAACCATTGTGGCGTTGCACGATAAATGAGCGGCGATTTTGACCGCCACGAATGGGGATAACTATGCAGCAATTCTGATTGACCGAGCAACAAATCATGAGAAGCGATGCGCTCAATAACATGTGGATTCACTTTAAAAACATGTTCACCTGCAAAAACAGGAACAGTTTCATAAAATACGCCCGCTTCGTCAACGGTAGCCGGCACCTCTATGCCATGGATTTTGCAAAGTTCAAAATCCTCAAGACCATGGCCGGGTGCTGTGTGAACCAAGCCCGTTCCCGCATCAGTCGTCACATGTTCTCCTGGATATAAGGGCACATCAAAATCATATCCTTCTCCTTTCAAAGGATGCGCTGCAATACTGTCCTTCAGGCTCTCTCCCTTGAACGTGTTCAAAACTTTATAACCCGTCAAATGGATAGACCGAGCAAACTGCTCCAATAAAACTTTTGCAACAATAAGCTTATGCACACCCTTCGTCGCACTTCCCTCATCCCATTCTTGAGTCTCCACGAGGACATAGTCTATGTCCGGCCCATAAGCAACAGCACGATTTCCTGGAATTGACCAAGGCGTTGTTGTCCAAATCACAACTTTCGCACCGTCCACGTCTTTTAGGGCAGATTTTACAAGCGGAAAGGCCACATAAATAGCGGGGGATTTACGGTCATGATACTCCACCTCAGCATCAGCCAATGCCGTTTTTTCCACAACAGACCACATAACGGGCTTAAATCCACGAACAAGCCCACCATTATGTAAAAATTTAAAGAGCTCCTTCGTAATAGAAGCTTCCGCCTTGTAATCCATCGTTACATATGGATGATCAAAATCGGCAATAACGCCGACGCGCCTCGTCTCTTCACGTTGAATGCCGATCCAGTGAGAAGCAAACGCGCGACATTCCGCACGAAACTCAAGAATGGGCACAGATTCTTTTGCGATTTTTTGCTTTTGATACTTCTCTTCGATTTTCCACTCAATTGGAAGACCATGACAATCCCAACCCGGAACAAGCGGCGCATCATATCCCATCATCTGATAAGACTTGGTGACCATATCTTTTAAAATTAAGTTAAAGGCATGCCCTATGTGAAAGTGGCCGTTGGCATAGGGAGGGCCTGAGTGCAGAATGAATTTCTTTGCGCCCTCTTTTTTTCTTAATTTCTTATAGAGATCGATTGTTTTCCAGTAATCAACAAGGCCAGGCTCCCTCTTTGCTAAATCTCCCTTCATGGGAAACGCAGTTTTGGGCAGAAAAATTGTATCTTTATAAGCACTCATGAGGATATCTAAAATCAATGTTCAAACACAAAAGTGTTACACTAAGTTCCGCTTTCGCGCAAATTGATATTCATCTTCTTACTTTTTAATTATTGAAGGGAAAATTCCTTCTTGATCCAAAATATATCCTTGACTAAATTAACTACTACTATATGTAGTAGGGCCGTGCCTTAGGCATAAAAAATTTTTATTGTAGCTTTTTATTATTATCGAAAAAATTTATTGAGTATTGACTATGGATAAACTACCCATGACCGTTCGCGGTTTTGAACAATTAAAAAAAGAACTTGTTCATCTTAAGACAGTGGAAAGACCTGCTGTTATTAAAGCAATTGCGGATGCACGTGCGCTTGGGGACTTATCTGAAAATGCTGAATATCATGCAGCACGTGAAAAACAAGGCTTTATTGAAGGCCGTATTTCTGAGATTGAAAGCAAGATTGCGCGCGCTGAAGTGATCGATGTGTCAAAACTCTCTGGTAAATCCATAAAGTTTGGAGCAATCATTACGCTTTACGACGAAGAAGTGGATGAAGAACAAACATACCAAATTACAGGTATTGATGAATCTGACATCGAAAAAGGCTATCTTTCTGTCTCGTCTCCCCTTGCTAAATCTTTAATTGGCAAAGAGGTTGGTGATACCATTGACGTTAAAACGCCGTCAGGTCATAAAAGCTACGAGGTTCTATCCATTCGATTTGAGTAAGGAACACGCATATGTCTTGTTGGGTGATTAGCGAATCGGAGAAAATAGGCACCCTCAATCAATGTCTTGGTGTGGCAGAACTTCTTGGGCTAACCCCAACTGTTAAAAAAATTAAGATCCGCCAACCTTGGCGCATGCTCTCACCACGATTTTGGCTGAATCCCCTCAAAGCATTGGACTCTGAAGGCGACACGCTTCAAGAACCTTGGCCAGAGCTCATCATAGCGGGCGGGCGGGGAACAGTAGCGCCCACAGCTTATATCCGAAAAAAAAGCAGGGGGAAAACCCGTGTCATCCAAATTCTTGATCCCAAGGTAGACCCCAGTTTATTTGATGCGGTCATTGCCCCAGATCACGATGATTTGAAAGGCGCCAATGTCATTCGTATTCTAGGCGGCCTACACCGGGTAACCCCAAGTATTATCCAAGAGGCGGTCGAAAAGTTTAAGCCTCTCTTTGCACATTTGAGTCTTCCCATTGTCTCTGTTTTGATCGGCGGATCTAATAAATACTACACCTTTACGGAGGGTGAAATTGACAAGATTATCCAGGCACTCCGTTCTATTGCTCTTGAGCATCACAGATCTTTGGCAATTACGGTCTCCCGTCGCACACCTTTCGAATATTTCAAACGTATAGAAGAAGGACT
>JBQCDM010000165.1:0-4666 GCA_051961235.1 Nucleicultricaceae bacterium (SeqCode) | reverse complement strand
AGTGAAAGCTTTGTAAATGACTGATCTAACACAAAAAAAAGTTATTGAGCTTTTTGAGCGTTTTGAAAAAATCAATCCCAATCCTGAAGGTGAGTTGCAATACCACAACCCTTACACTCTATTGGTTGCGGTTGTCCTTTCTGCTCAGGCAACGGATAAGGGCGTTAACCGCGCCACATCCTCCCTTTTTAAGGTCGCAGATACGCCAGAGACAATGCTCGAGCTTGGACTTGAAAAACTCGAAACATACATTAAGTCTATTGGGCTTTATAAGACAAAAGCAAAAAATGTTATTGCCCTCTCTTTAAGGCTTGTGAACGATTTTAACGGAACTGTGCCTAATAATCGCCATGACCTTGAATCTCTTCCAGGTGTTGGACGCAAAACAGCAAATGTTGTCCTTAACATCGCTTTTGATCAACCGACTATTGCTGTTGATACGCATATTTTTAGAGTAGCACAGCGTCTTGGTCTTGCATCTGGTAAAACACCGCTTGCAATTGAACAACAACTAGAGAAAAAAATCCCTCCTCAATTTGCAAAACACGCGCACCATTGGCTTATCTTGCATGGACGCTATATTTGTAAAGCACGCTCACCTCTGTGCGGTCAATGCCCCGTGCGCGATTTATGTCCATATCCAGACAAAACAAATTTATAAATTTATGATGTTGATATTTATAGTAACTTCATTATAAATCTCCCGTAACCTCATTTTGGAGAACGATCGTTATGTTCAATGTTACTAATCTTACCTTACGCTCTGCACTATCCCTTACTGTTGCCGTATCCATTGCAGCATTTGCAAGCGGTTGTGCCCGAGAAATTTCTTCTCAAGTTTATTCTGAAGCCCATGTGGGTGAAGCCTCTAAAACATTTTTTGGTCGCATCATTAATGTCCGAAAAGTTGTTGTACAAGGGCAAGAAAAGTTAGATCAAAACGCAACAGGTATGGCGATGGGTGCCATCGCAGGTGGTGTTGCTGGAACTCAATTGGGTGGCGGCCGTGGTCGCATCGCAACAACAGCTGGCGGCGCTCTTCTTGGTGCTGTTGCAGGTGCTATGATTCAAAAAGGACTTGAGTCACAAGATGCGCTTGAATACACTGTCGAACTCCACAATGGCGAACTTAGATCCGTTGTTCAAGGCACAGATAATCCCCTTGCTGTGGGACAAAATGTGTTGATCATGGTGAGCCGTGATGGTCGCTCACGCGTGGTACCTGCACAATAAATTTTAAGAAAAGCATATGGGCATGGACTTTTTGTTCATGCCTTTTTCTCTCACATTTTTCGCGATCAATGATCATATAATCGATTGCTCTTTCTCTAAAAGCATTATAATAAACGTTGTATGCACCCGTAGCTCAGCTGGATAGAGCGTTGCCCTCCGGAGGCAAAGGCCGTGAGTTCGAATCTCGCCGGGTGCACCATTTTCAAAAATTCCAAACCTTATTTTTTATTCCCAGTTGCCTTCTTTATAAAAAGGTGACAAATTGTGGCGTTTTTATTGATAATTAATTGATAATAAAAAGACACATGCTCATGAAAAAGTACCTACCCTTATTGATGATGTTTGGAGCAACCCTTTCTGCTGATGCTTCACGAACAAAACCTCTTCAAGATATAGAAGACGTTTTATCAGGCTTAGGTCCTGTTTTTTATTATGATTATAAGTTGCCACGGACGGAATCAGAACGTCAGGAATTAAAGAGATATTTTGATGAAACCATAGGCACGTGTTCTTCCCCTCATCCTTCTCACACGATGGTGACACGAAAAAAGAAGAGAAACTCAAATCTACCAACTGACGACGCAACATCTGATCATAACCAACCAAACGCACCAACTCCTGGCGCAATACTTCATCTTCTTGAGATGAATAATTTTAAACAAGCGCAAATGCAGAGCAAGGATGCCTATCTTCGAGCCCCCTCTGCTGAGCTCTATCTTTTACATCTTATGTCTCATATGCGAGTTTACGAAAGCGATCCATTTACTACACTCCTTCCCTACACCTCCGCTCTCTTTGAACACTTAAGCCCAAAACACCATAAAATTTCTTTACATGCTGTTCACAAATGTCATCCTGATCGACGCCAGGAGTTGGTCGCAACATGGACGGAACTTGGGTTAATAGGAGACCAGTTGACTCGTACAATATTATTGCATGTGTTTGGACGATACCCAAGAGCAGAATCTTTTAGAATGATGGATGTGATTGCTCAATTCAAAGTACCACACTTTATTGGAAGGGAGATAGCAAAGAGCCTTACCCGTTTAAAAGAAGAAAACTGGGAGCAACTGCTTGGCGTTATGACGCCTTTCATAGCAAAAGAAACGCCTCATCTTACAAAAAATCTGCTGCAGGTTTTTGTTAATACAAAGCAAGCACGATGGGAATCTCTGAAAAATGATCTTTTACCAATCGAGCAGTTCTTAGAATCAGATGATCTTGTCAATTTTGCAAAGCAATACTCAACAATGGATTCATCGAAGAGACAACAGATCAATAAACTCGTTACAACATTAATAGTAGCAAGCAACAATCCTCGGCTACCACACAGTGATTTCTTAGCCCCACTCTCCTTTCTCGATATTAAAGATATAGAGAGTATGGAAAAAAGTTTACGATCGGGTCAGCTCGAGGTAGAAGAATTTTTGCGTGAATTTAAACAAAAAAGTGTTTCTGCGTCATAATCAAACATCTTGCACCACCTGTGTCTCAAAACACTCTGGGATTAAGCAATTTCTTTAAAGAAACGAGACCTCTTTTAACATGTTCTTAATCTAATACAAAGATAATGATTCTGAAGGCTTTTAGAGTCTCGTAATATATCATAATTAAAAAAGAGATTTAATCATGAGCATTGTCTCAAAAAAGATGATGACAGCAGGCATTGCTTTAATGCTTGCCCTGCTACACCCGCTCTCCTTGAATGCATCCGCATCATCATCAGGAGCAAAATACATACCCTGAAGATATATACCATACTCTCAAGAAAAAGGTATCCAGCATGGGAATGTCATCCGTTGATATGTATCTGCCACGTTTCTGGTCGTATATGACGGAAACTGAGCATTTTAATTTGGGGGGAGTTAAGTTCTCAGAAAGCGCTTCTGCGGAGGTAAGAGCATCAAGTGACTACAGGAAAGGAGTGGCTGATGGTATCCTCTCCCACTACGACCAAGCCATCGAAGACACTGCACGCCTGGCTTACGAAGATGCAGGCTTCTTTCGGAGCGAGCTAGAAATGCATATTTATAACCTCCTCTCGAGGCCTGAATATAAGGATGCGATAACGGCCGGTCGTGCTCTACCAAACCCTGATCCCAAGCGGATGTCTGGTGGTGAAATCATTATGGATTGAAGCCTACCTCAATAAATGGAGGGGGGAGACATCCCCCCTTTCCTCTTCAAGGTTTTGAAAGAGCATCGACCCATGCAATAGAAATCCCCTCATCCTGAACGATCATTGAGGCGCCTCTAATCATTTGAGTCTTGAAAGCACTTTTGTTTTGCTTTAATCAACAGGGTATGATTTAAAACAATCTCCACAGATAATCGCACACATAAGAGGGTGACGTGTCAAAAAAGCCATCATTTGAAAGTGCTCGTGCAGCACGTGTTGCCGCTGTTCAGGCTCTTTTTCAAATTGAACATCAAAAAGCGGATCCAAAGACAGTCGCGGATGAATTTCTACTCTATCGCTTTAGAACCACTGATTATCCAGCTCGCCCTCATCCAGATTTGTTTTTAGCGCTCGTTGGCGCAGCAACTGATCGTCGTGACGATATTCATGCCATCATCGAGCATAATTTGGATGAAAAGTATCGCATTGATCGGATGGAACCTGTGCTCATTGCCATTTTATCAGCAGGCATTGCGGAACTTCTTGAAAAACCTGCACCGGTACCAGTGCCTGTGATTATCTCAGAGTACGTTGATATCACAAAAGGATTTTATGAAGGCAATGAACCAAGTTATGTCAATTATGTGCTAGACCACATTGCAAAGGGACAATCCAAACTTTAAACACATAAGAACGATCTTCTAGCGTTTAAAGTCAATGAGATACACATGAAACAGATCCTATTTGCCTCTCTCATAGCCTATTTTGCAGTTCTATCAACGAGTTACGGTTCTTGCTTTAAGGAAGATGATCCGACCATTAATCACCTCTCCTCATCATATAATCTCACGGATGAATTAAAATACAACGCCCAAACAATCACACGCATCGCTGAGATTCGTGCGCTCAAAACTGTAATTGTTGAGCTTATTGAACTCACGAAAAAACCACCAGCTACTTTTATTTCAAAAGGCCATGCGACGCTCAATCGATATATGAAACTTCTTAATCACCTAAACCTAAGAGAAAAAGAAGACATTGCAGAAGAATGGAACCGTACTCCAATCATTTCAAACGATTTTTTGATTGGTCAGCTTAATTACTTCTATCGGCTTCTAAACATTGATTTTAAATCTTCATCGCCCATTTCTTCACCAACAGAAATGAAAAGATTTATGGCGGATATGGAAAGTGAATGCACAGAGCAAACCAAGATGCTTTTAAGCATGCATCCTGAAGAACAACTCTTTCATTATAGATCTTATGATAGATCTCCCTCAGATGACATCTACCCCATGCATCAATCATTCAGAG
>JBQCDM010000164.1:0-5995 GCA_051961235.1 Nucleicultricaceae bacterium (SeqCode) | reverse complement strand
ATTACAACGCGTAGAACGACTCGGTCAAATGGGCGACATCGTTAAAGTAAAGCCCGGATACGCTCGAAATTTTCTCATTCCTCAAAACGTTGCTGTGCGTGCAACGGCTGAGAAAATTGAAGAATTTAAGACAAAGAAAGCACAACTTGAGGCACAAAACTTGAAGCTTAAAGAAGAAGCGCAAGCTGTTGCTGGCAAGATGGATGGCCTTGTTGTTGTTATCGTTCGCCAAGCTGGTGAAAGCGGACAATTGTATGGATCCGTACGCTCCCTTGACGTGTCAGAAGCAATTACTAAGGCAGGCTTTACAACAAAATCATCCCAAGTAAAAATTCCTGACCCAGTAAAAACACTCGGCGTGCATTACGTTAGAGTCATTTTGCATCCTGAGGTGGAAATTGAAGTGGGCATTAACGTTGCACTCAGCGAAGAAGAAGCAGTGGCACAGCTCGCAAATGCACAAAAAGAAGCGCGCTAATTTTATAAATTGAAATTTGCTTAAAAGAAGGTGTATAGATTTCTATCACCTTCTTTTTTTATGCCATCAATAAGGGTCTTGTGCGTGTTAAACCTTGTCAAAGATCAAAAAGCCTCCGAGGGCGATACCTTAGAGTCAACCGATATTCAAAAAACCTTGCCCCACAACAAGGATGCTGAGCAAGCGCTTTTGGCAGCCTTGTTATATGACAATGCTTCTTACGAAAAGGTATCTGAATTTTTGAGGTCAGATCATTTTTCTGAAGCCGCCAATGGTCATATTTATAAGGCCATTGTCAAACTCATTGAACGCGGCCATGTGGCAGACCCCATTACCCTTAAAAACTTTTTTGAGCAAGACCAACTCCTCGATAAAATCGGTGGCACGCAGTATTTGGCGCATCTGGCAGCGTCTTTCATCTCACTCATTAACGTCGAGCACTATGGCCGCATCATCCGCGATATGGCGGTTCGACGTCATTTGATCCACTTGGCCCATGATATTGCCTCCAAAGCCTACGACGGTGATTTAGATGTGACCGCCATTGACCAGATTGAGTCCGCAGAAAAGAAGCTCTATGAGCTCGCCTCTTCTGGTGAATCAGAGCGCGATTTTCAGTCGTTTTCAACAGCGCTGACCCAATCGATCCATGCAGCGCGCATCGCAAAGAAAAGCGATAGCAGCATTGTGGGTGTCACATCAGGATTGAAAGATATGGACACATGGCTGGGTGGTCTTCACCCTTCTGACCTTATTATTCTGGCAGGGCGCCCTTCCATGGGTAAAACAGCCCTTGCCACCAACATCGCCTTTAACGCCGCACGCGCCCATGGACAGACGCGGAACGGTGCTGTGGTTGCCTTCTTCTCACTTGAAATGTCTGCAGAACAGCTTGCAACACGTATCTTAGCATCCGAATCCGGCGTTTCGTCTGACAAAATCCGCCGTGGTGATTTTAGGGAAGAGGATTTCCCTAAATTTGTGGAAGTATCCGAGCTTCTTACAAACTTGCCGCTTTATATTGATGACACGCCAGCACTCACTATCCAGGCATTGCGCACACGCGCGCGTCGTTTGAAGCGTAAGCACGAATTGGGGCTTATTGTCATTGACTACCTCCAGCTGATTCAAGCGGGAAGCGATAAACGTTCTGATAACCGAGTGCAAGAGATTTCTGAAATCACGCGTATGCTCAAGGCCATCGCAAAGGAACTCAATGTTCCCGTCATTGCGCTCTCTCAGCTCTCCCGTGCGGTTGAGCAACGTGATGATAAACGCCCACAATTGGCTGACTTGCGTGAGTCGGGATCGATTGAGCAAGACGCCGACGTGGTGATGTTCGTTTATCGTGAAGAATACTACGAAGCGCGGAAAGAGCCGCCTGAAGGCACCGAAAAACATCGTGAATGGCAAGAGAACATGTCACGTGTTTACAATCTGGGTGAAGTGATCATCGCCAAGCAACGTCATGGTCCGATTGGCACCATCAAGCTGTTCTACAACGGCCCATTAACCAAGTTTACGAACTATGTGGATGAAAGAAAATACAGCAATGGTTAAACAAGCAACGTCGGCTCCTATCGACCTAACCCACATTCCATCCCATGCATCGGCCCTTATGGTTATTGACCTTGGCGCTGTGCGCTATAATTATCAAAAAATACGCGCCTTTGTGGGCGATACGTCTCGCGTTGCTGCTGTGATTAAAGCCAACGCCTATGGCTTTGGTGCCGTGCCTGTTACCCAAACACTCTATGATGCGGGGTGTCGCGATTTTTGTGTGGCCAACATTGACGAAGCCTTGGAGGTGCGCCCTCACCTGCCTTTAGAGGCGCGCCTTTATTGCATGAATGGTGTGCAACCCGGATCGTCCGCCTTGCTTGACCAACATCACATCATCCCAACACTCCTCAGCCCAGAGCAAGCAGAAGCCCACAACTTTTATGCCATAGCAGCGGGTAAGCGTTTGCCTGTTGCGATTCATGTGGACACAGGGTTGAGCAGGGAAGGCATGTCGCCTGAGGAAATTGATGCGCTCATCAACACGACGTCCCTAAGCCACCTCGATGTGGTGCTGTGTTTAAGCCATTTAGCAAGCGCCGATGAGCCCGATAATCCAAGCAATGCTGTGCAGAAAGAGGCATTTTGTACGCTTGCAGACCACTTTCCAAAGGCAGAACGCAGTTTTGCCAATTCGCATGGTATTGCACGGGGCAAAGACTTCCATTTTTCCATGGTGCGTGCTGGCATGGCGCTTTTTGGTTATTGCTCATCCTTGAATGATCTCCTTGGATTAAAGCCAGCGCTTACAATTTCTGCACGCATTGTGCGCAACCGCACGCTCGCTCCAGGACAAGCCGTTGGATATAATGCGCTTTTTACAGCTCAAGAGCCCATGACCATTGCGCTCATTAATGTGGGTTATGCAGACGGCATCATGCGATCGCTTACCAATCAAGGGCATGTGTCGATTGGCGACCTCAAAGCCCCTATTGTGGGTAAGATTTCCATGGATTTTACAACGATTGATATCACAACATTACCAAAACATTTGACAGCGCCCGGAAGTTGGGTTGAAATTGTGCATGGGGCTGAGCCATTTGAAGCGCTAGCAGAAGCGGCCGGTACGTGCACATATGAAATAACAGCGCGACTCAGCCAAAGGTTTCACCGTTTGTACAGACATGAGTCATATGGTTAATGTATTAGGATCGATTGGACATATCTTCTTTCTGTTTTTAGCAACTGCAGGCAGGCTTGCTATTTTTATTTTCAATACGCTCTGGCTTGGATTGCGCCCGCCTTATTATCCGCGCCAATTGCTGCGTCAACTGAAGGATATGGGCTACAACTCACTTCCCGTCGTGGGCCTTACCACACTCTTTACCGGCATGGTGTTAGCACTTCAAAGCTATACGGGCTTTACCCGCTTTTCAGCAGAAGGCGCTGTTGCAACCGTTGTGGTGTTGTCGATTACCCGTGAGCTCGCTCCTGTGATGGCGGGCCTCATGGTTGCAGGGCGCGTCGGTGCTGCCATGGCAGCTGAAATTGGTACGATGCGGGTGACCGAGCAGATTGACGCGCTTTCCACCTTATCAACGAACCCTCTTAAATACCTGGTATTCCCACGCGTTCTTGCGGGCGTTGCCATGTTGCCTTTACTTGTTTTGACGGGCGACATTATTGGGGTGTTTGGTGGGTACATCGTCTCCATCTATAAGCTTGGGTTTAATCCTGCAACCTATCTCCAGCAAACACGAGAGTATCTAGAGCCCATTGACGTTACCTCGGGCCTGGTCAAAGCAAGCGTGTTCGGCTTTTGCATTGCAACGATGGGATGTTATCAGGGATACTATTCAAGAGGGGGCGCAGAAGGCGTCGGCTCTGCCACCACCAATGCGGTTGTCTCATCGTCCGTTTTGATTTTGCTTTTGAATTATTTGCTCACAGCCATTTTCTTCAGCTCATGACCCAGAAAAAATCAGATCTTCAGCCCAAAATTCTCTTAAAAGACGTGAAAAAGTCGTTTGGGAGTAACGTTGTGCTCAATGGCATCTCGCTCCATGTGGATCCGGGTGAATCGCTTGTGGTTATTGGTGGCTCTGGCAGTGGCAAATCGGTGATGCTGAAATGTATTTTAGGCCTGCTTCCTGCCTCATCCGGTGAGATTTTTGTGGATGGTGAACAAATAGTGGGTGCATCCACCAAAACGCTGGATGCTGTACGCAGCAAAATCAGCATGCTGTTTCAAGGCTCTGCCCTCTTTGACAGCTTACCTGTTTGGGAGAATATTTGCTTTCGCCCCCTTCAAGAAGGCAAGATCACACGCAAACAAGCGCATCATAAGGCGATCGAGCACCTGGCAACCGTGGGACTCAAACGTGATGTGGCTGATCGCTACCCCGCAGAGCTCTCAGGCGGAATGCAGCGCCGTGTGGCGCTAGCGCGCGCGATTGCATCTGAGCCCCAAATCATCTTCTTTGATGAACCCACAACCGGCCTCGATCCGATCATGAGTTCGGTGATTAATGACTTGATCATCAAAAGTGTGCGTGAGCTTGGTGCCTCGGCCATTACCATCACCCATGACATGGCCAGCGCCAGGCAGATCGCTGACCGTATTGCCATGATTCACCATGGCAAAATCATTTGGGTGGGCAAGGCAAGCGACATTGAGCATTCGGGCAATCCTTATGTGGAGCAGTTTATTAAAGGACAAACAGACGGTCCGATTCATGTGGAAGGTGCTTTAAAGACAAGCCATGGCTAAACTCTCGACCCTTTTTGTGTGTACCGCCTGCGGCACCAGCCATCCCAAATGGACAGGTCGATGCCAAGGATGTGATGCCTGGAATACCATCACAGAAGAACGGGCGGAAGCAACACCCAAATTCATGGCAAAAGCCTATAGTGGTCAAGGAGGGCCGCTACTTACTACCCATGGACTTGGAGATGCTACCACCACATATCCCCGTATTCTCTCTAACAATCGCGAGTTTGACCGCGTGTGCGGCGGCGGCGTTGTGCCGGGTTCTGTCATCTTGCTTGGTGGCGATCCGGGCATTGGCAAATCCACCCTCCTGCTGCAAATTGCGGCGCGTTTAAGTGAGACGGTTCCTGCCCTTTATGTGACGGGTGAGGAAGATCTAAACCAAGTACGCATGCGCGCACAACGTTTAGGTCTCAGCGCGTCCCCTCTAAAACTTGCAGCCACCACACATATGCAACAAATCATCGCCCACCTTGATTCCAAAGAAGCCCCCAAGCTTGCCATTATTGATTCAATCCAAACTTTACAGTTTGATGGCCTTGAGGCAGCCCCCGGTTCTGTGGCCCAGGTTCGCGCGTGTTGTCATGAGTTGGTGCGGGTTGGAAAAGAAAAAAACATTGCCCTTATCATCATAAGCCACGTGACCAAAGACGGTGTGATTGCAGGACCTAAGCTCCTTGAACATATGGTGGATACGGTGCTTTATTTTGAAGGGGAACGCACGCACCAATATCGGTTGCTGCGCGCTATTAAAAACCGATTTGGTCCAGCGCAAGAAGTGGGCGTCTTTGAGATGGTGCAAGAAGGCTTGGCAGAAGTCTCCAATCCTTCCCATATTTTTCTCTCGGCTCATCAAGAACAAGTGCCCGGTTCTGCCGTCTTTGCAGGGATGGAGGGATCAAGGCCGCTCCTTGTTGAGATCCAATCGTTGGTAAGCCACGCATCGTATGCAGCGCCCAAGCGGGCCACCGTTGGCTTTGATTATAATCGCCTGTCCATGATGCTTGCCGTGCTCGAAGCACGCGCTGGGATTCGTTTTGGAGATAAGGATGTCTACCTCAATATCGCAGGCGGTCTCAAAATCCAAGAACCTGCCGCTGACTTTGCGGTGGCCGCATCTCTTATCTCAACCGTCACGCAAAAAAGCCTGCCTAAAAATAGCCTTTTTCTTGGTGAAATTGCCTTATCAGGCGAGTTACGACCCGTCTCACATCTAGAAACACGCCTTCGAGAAGCGCAAAAACTTG
>JBQCDM010000163.1:0-4022 GCA_051961235.1 Nucleicultricaceae bacterium (SeqCode) | reverse complement strand
TGGTGATGACACCTTGAGTTTTGGTGGATCAAAATCTAAAGAAGAAGTAACTGTAGGATTAGGTGTCAATAGCTATTTATGGCGCGCTACGTTGGATACGCTTTCTTTCATGCCACTGGCATCGGCTGATCCCTTTGGTGGTGTTGTGATGACCGATTGGTATACCGATCCCAAAACACCCAATGAAAAATTTAAGATTGATGTGCGTATTTTAGACCGATCTCTGCGCGCGGATGGTCTTAAAATCTCTGTTTTCAAGCGTACACTTAAAGGAAACAACTGGATAGATGCGCCTGTTGACACAAAAACAGCGATCGCCATTGAGGATGCTATCCTCACACGCGCACGTCAAATAAAAATGAATGGATAATATATAATGTCTTCTACGCGCTATAATCACCGAGAAACCGAACAAAAATGGCAGCAATTCTGGCGTGACCAGAAGACTTTTAAAGCACACGATAAAAAGGACAAAAAAAAATATTATGTCCTTGAGATGTTTCCTTATCCATCCGGACGCATTCATGTGGGACATGTTCGCAATTATACCATTGGCGATATTATAGCACGGTTCATGCGTGCCCAAGGATACGAAGTACTCCATCCCATGGGATGGGATGCGTTTGGTCTTCCAGCAGAAAATGCGGCTATTCAAAACAAAAAGCACCCTAATACTTGGACGCATGACAATATTAAGGCCATGAAATCGCAACTTGAAGGTCTTGGATTTTCTTATGATTGGGACCGCGAAATTGCAAGCTGTGACGTTGATTATTACAAACACGAACAAAAGATTTTTCTCGATTTTTACAAACATCAACTGGTCGAACGTCGCGAGACTTTTGTCAATTGGGACCCTGTTGAAAACACAGTCCTTGCCAATGAACAAGTAATCGATGGAAAAGGATGGCGTTCGGGTGCGCCGGTTGAAAAACGTAAACTTCAAGGCTGGTACCTTAAAATCACCGATTATGCAGAAGATTTGCTTCAAGGGCTAGATCAACTCACGGAATGGCCCGAAAAAGTTATTACGATGCAACGGAATTGGATTGGGAAATCTGAGGGCGCCTATATTGACTTTGTCATAACAGAAACGGATGAAAATCTGCGCGTCTTTTCCACGCGCCCTGAGACATTATTTGGGGCTGCTTTTTGTGCGCTATCCCCCAATCATCCAATCAGCGAAGAGCTTGCTAAAACGAATCCTGCCATCAAAGCCTTTATTGCTGAGTGCAATAGTGTTGGCACCAGCCTTGAAGCCATCGAAAAAATGGAAAAAAAGGGCATTAAGACCAATCTTTCAGTGCGTCACCCCTTCAATCCAGAGATAACACTTCCGATTTACATCGCTAATTTTGTTTTGATGGATTATGGGACAGGATGTGTTTTTGGCTGCCCTGCGCACGATGCACGTGATTTTGAGTTTGCACGCAAATATAACCTGAAGATTCAATCCGTCATAGCTCCCGAAGGGGAAGCATCAAAGGACATCACACTGGATGAACCGTATCTTGACGATGGTATCATGATTCATTCCGACTTTTTGAATGGCCTTTCTGTTGCCGATGCACGCGCAAAGGCGATTGAAGCGCTTATTCAACGCCAAGCGGGTGAACGCACAACAACCTATCGTTTGCGTGATTGGGGTGTATCGCGTCAACGTTATTGGGGATGCCCTATCCCCATGATTCATTGCGCAACATGCGGTGTAGTGCCTGTACCTGCTGATCAACTACCCGTCCAGCTGCCTGATGATGTTTCCTTTGATAAACCTGGTAATCCTTTGGATCATCACCCCACATGGAAACATACCACCTGCCCCACATGTGGTGGTGGTGCTACAAGAGAAACGGACACACTCGACACATTTTTTGAATCGTCTTGGTATTTTGCACGCTTTTGTTCCCCAGAAGCCGAGGTTCCTTTCGACAAGCAGATGGCTGATCATTGGTTGCCCGTCGACCAGTACATTGGTGGCATTGAGCATGCTGTTCTTCACTTGCTTTATTCACGATTTTTTACGCGAGCGCTTAAAAAGTGTGGGTATCTGGATATCGAAGAACCTTTTAAACGCCTCCTATCCCAAGGTATGGTGTGCCACGCAACCTATCGCTCAGCGTCCAACGAATGGCTCTTTCCCGAAGAGGTTTATCTAGACGATAAAGGAACGCCGCGTCGCACATCTGATCACACCGTGGTTACCCTAGGTCGATCGGAGAAGATGAGTAAATCAAAGAAAAATGTGGTGGATTCGGATGCCATGATTGAATCGTATGGTGCCGACACAGTAAGGCTCTTTACAGTCTCTGACAGCCCACCTGAGCGCGATTTTGAATGGACCGATGCCGGTATCCAAGGATCTTGGAGGTTTATCAATAAATTATGGCGCTTTGTCTATGACGTTATGCCCCATCTCTTACCGCTTAACAAAGCAGCGGATTTTGATAATCTCACTGAAAGTGATTTAAAGCTTCGTAAAACCACACACAAGACTATTAAGCTTGCGTCAGAGGATTTAACCTCATTTCACTTAAACCGCTATGTGGCGCGCTTGCGTGAGCTTTCTAATGATCTTTTCACGGTGGATTTACTCTCCACCCATCTATCCGTTTTGCGTGAATCACTCGAAACGTTGATTCTTTTATTGAATCCAGCCATTCCGCATCTAACTGAAGAATTGTGGCAGTTGATGGGCCACAAGGATCCCATCACATCTGTTTCATGGCCTTCATTTGATCCGTCCCTTGCTTCTTCAAATACGTATACACTTGCGGTGCAAGTCAATGGCAAGCTTCGCGCAGCGATTGATATCCCCGTTGATTTGGATGAAGAGGGAGTCAAAGCGCTTGTGCTGCACGATGAACGCGTCAAAGCACAGATTGATGGCAAGGAAATTAGGAAAATTGTATTTGTAGCTGGAAAAGTATTTAATGTCGTTGTTGCGTAATATTATTTGTGTTCTGGGTGTTGTCTTCCTTTCGGCCTGTGGCTTTCAGCCGCTATATGGCCCCTACTCTTCTTTTCCCCAAGACGACTTAAAGCAAGTGCAGGTAAAGGTTATTGCAGAACGCAGTGGACAGATCATGCGCAATCAATTGATGTATCTGCTTCAGCATCAGGATCATCCTCAAAAAAACTATATTCTCTCCGTCACGTTGACAGAGTCACGCACAGACCAGGTTTACGACCGCGATGCCACAGCGAAACGCGCCATCATCAAATATGATGCTCACTATGTCTTAAGACGTCGTGGAGAGACCAAGCCTCTTCTTGAGAAATCGATTGAGGATTCAATTGGTTTTTCATTTGGACCAAACGCTGAGTTTGCTTCCTTTAAATCCATCACGTCGGAAGCTGATGCAAAAGAACGCCTTCTCACATATCTTTCACGTAAAATCGTGGAGCAGTTGGCGATCTATTTTCATCAACACAATGCTTTTAACGCGAATACTTGAGGTCATACGTGAAAGCTGGATCTGCCCTTCCCCTTTTACAAAAACCACTTCATGGAAAGTTCATTTTACTTTATGGATCAGATCTCTCTCTTTCCGCCATGCGTATCGAAATTTTTCGTCGATTTGCGCGCAAGAGAGAAGGATCTGTAACATTTAAATCCACAACCCTACCCTCTTTGTGTGAAGAAGATTCAGCGTTTTCGCTTTTTGATACGCCAACCGAACAAACCTTTTATCTCCTTGAAAAGAGCCCTGAAAAAGAAGTACTTGCCTATCTTAAGTCAGATGCTTTTCTAAATTCTACACACACACTCATTTATGAAGCGCCAACGCTACGCCGAGGATCCCCTTTGTTAACGTTTGCAGAAGCCTCTGCGCAGAGTTTCGCCATTTCTTGCTATGAACCAGCGATGGATGAGCTTAAACAAATTTGTGCCTCCATTCTGGACCACAGTGCCACATCGCACGATCAACAGGTATTAAATTATCTTTCAACCTATTTTTTGGATGCGCCCTCTTCTATTTTCCTAGAAATGGAAAAGTTGGCACTTCTTATTTCTGGTCGTG
>JBQCDM010000162.1:0-3170 GCA_051961235.1 Nucleicultricaceae bacterium (SeqCode) | reverse complement strand
AAAAAAGCAAAGTGGTTGGTTTTAGAAAGACCATGCAACCCGTGTGGCAGTGTTATCTTTTCAGCAGAATTGAGTTCCTCATCTGTAAAATGAAATATGCCACGATCCAATTTTGGTGAATGCTGATCCTTATTTACACACTGTGCTGAAGTACTTGTTTGCATCATTATATCCCCTTATCGACCTAATATATTAATGGCTTGTTGGTTAGAAACAATTTCGCGTGTTGCATGAAGCGTTGCACCAAGTTGAACTTGTAATTGAATCATCTTGATGATTGCCTCGGCTGGATCCACACTAATCATTTCCATAGACATCTCTTCTGAGTATTTTTGATCCTCCTGATAGATATCCCGCATATCTCCAATATTTTTTCGAGTCGTGCCAACCTTGTCAATGAGCTCTGCCGTCGCAACATCTGCTTTTTTCAGATGATCCAATGCACGTTGGAGATTTTGATAAGCAGGAGACTGGGGATCAGCAGAGGGCGGATTATCTCGAATCAGTTGAAGCGAGTAGATATACTCTGCAAAAGCATCATCGCGCGCCAGAATATCGTATGAAATGTCTTTTTGGGTGCCAATACTAACAGTACGACTTACCCCACTATCAAGAGCGTATGCATAAGACGGTGATAAACCAGGCGGGCCCATCAAGCTTAAATCGCATGGATTCGAGTCGGTACATGTTCCGCCGAAAAGTGCTTGGTTTTGGGCATCTTTCATATTTAAAACAGTCTGAAGAAAATCGAGCTCATCTTCGGCATAGGTTGCAAATCCTGTATCATTTTGGGTCGGGTTGAGTGCTGCTGTAAGACGCACGCGTGTTGTTGCAATGTGATCAGAGATTGCTTTCACCTGATCTTCAACAAAACTCAATCGACTATCAACACGATTCAACTCCTCAGCATTACCCTCAGTCAAGACCGATTGCACTCTTAAGTTTAAGTAGGATTGAGTTTCAGCTGCAATACCTGAAAAGGAATCCACCTTATAACCAGTACTCATCTGGTTCAGATTTTTTGCAAGTTTATCTTGCGTCTGCATAATAGAGCGCATGGCTGAATTATAGTTTGGCGTATCTGCTACACGCATTAATGACATGTTACTCCCCCCTCTTAAATCTGCGTTAATCGCTCAAGCATTTCTGAAGCGTTCTTCACGATTTGCCCGGACATGTTAAACAAAATTTGTGTTTGCAACATTTTAGTCATCTCTTCTGTAAAATTAACAGCTGTTTCCGAGCCAATCTCGGTTTCCATTTGAGATAAGATCTGCTCTTGCGTATTGTAATTCTTTGAAAAGGAATCCATTTTATAAGAATTGACAGCAATAATAGCGGATGAAAAATCCAACAAAGTTTGAGAACGTTGCGGAACATTAGGCGTTGGATTAGGTAAAATATTGGTTGTAAAAGCACGGGATAAAGCAACGGCAACACTACCATCGCCTGCTTCAACAGCCTTTGTCGGCAACGGTATTGTTTGATTGAGCGTAGCACGACTCAAAAAGGAATGATCAGCCACAATATCAGGACGCACCACAAGTTTTTCTGCAATCCCAGTCTTAGATGAACCATCCCCCGTAATTTGTGTGCCTGTTGAGAAAAGATTATTCCAACCAAAGTAGGTGCCAATATTAAGTCCTGTTGTTATCTCCGTTGCTTCAGGATCTGAAAGCGATACAAATGCAATACCATAATTCGCTTGGTTCGCTGGATCAAAATTATTGATCTCCAATTTCAAACGATTGTTATCAAAAGAAGCATCAACATTGTTTAACCCAGCTGCAATGCTATTCATAAAAACATCCATCGTCACTGTCCCCAACGCTGTTAAATCAATTGTCTTTGCTTCCACAAATTCATGGGTTTGATTATTGATGACAGCAAGGCGAAGGGTGCCTGTTCCTTGAAATGTATCTGTGGTTGGATTCAAAGACAGCCGCTCTCCCATCAATGTTCTCTGCGCTTTGGAACCCGCCCCACGATTATGAATCGTATTGAGATTATCGCGCAGTTGGATGGTTAGTTCATCCAAATCAGTTTGAATATTGGGTAATTCAACATCGCGCATTGAAATCAGTCCACCTATTTCACCACCTGCAATTTCTCGGGTAATATCAAAACCATCAAAAAGGATCGGATTGATCGACGTAGGATAGAAGGTATTCGCATCAATAACCGTGGTTGGCGTATAGCTTAGAACTTTGCTCACACCATTATGATCAATCAACGTACGTGATGACTCTGAATAAACAAACACAGCTCCAGTGTCTTCAATAGACGTGGTGATATTCATTTTTTGAGCAAGAGACTTTAACGCGATGTCTCGTTGGTCCTGATAGTCGCCAATAGCTTGGTTAAAGCTCTGGGCAATAACAATTTTTTTATTAAGATCCGCAATAGTTTGTAAGTTGCTATAAGCTTCTTCTACCGAAACACTCAGTTGTTGATCAACGCGTGAACGCGTAAGCTGCACGAAACTTGCAAGCGAACTAATTCTATCTGCAACATCTGCTGCCACTTCAATAACGCGTGATTCATTGTTAGGTGTGGTTGGACTTGTTGCAAGCGTATTTAAACTTTTACTCAAACTTGCAAGCGATTCGGTTAAAGAATTCTTATCAGACGGATTACCCAATTGATGCTGAATTTGTTCAAAATAAGTTTGCTTGGCATTATAAAATGATACGTCCGATGTTTGGCCTCTTAAATTCGCAAGTTTGAGCTCATCCACTTGACGAATCGGTAGTTTGGCACTCACTGATCCCATCAATTGCGTTGTGAGAGCAACCGTCTTTTTTGTGTAACCTTCATTTGTTGCGTTGCCAATGTTTGCAGCACAATTTGCTGTAACAGCGCCTGCTGCACGCATCCCTGAAAGACCATTTTGAAGTGCCTGTGTAATACCGGCCATTATACTATTCCTATCTTTTAATATCCCTGATCATAAGCCATTGCAGGTATTGGAGGAGCGGCTTGTACAGAGTTACGTTTTAATTTTCCAAGAGCTGTATAGGTATCTGTTAATTGGTTGCGGCTTTGAAGAGATGTTGTAACGCTTTTGAGCAATTTTTGGCTTACGGTGAAAATCTTTGTAAGATGCCTTTCATTTTCTTCAGCAACCACCTTTACGCGCTCAAGTTCTTCTCTTAAGGATTCAAAAGTAT